>PXDL01000086.1 GCA_003566395.1 Balneolia bacterium
ATATCGGGACGGCATATGATCCGAACAGTTCTTATTGTTTTCGTGTGATCACGGCAGGTATCGTTAGCGAGTAAGCCAAAGCCGACAAAAGCATCACAGCAATAAATCCGGCCTGCAGAGATATAAGGATGGCGAGGGATGCCGCGGTTACCGAAAAAAAGCTGTCCACCCCGCAGGCCCAGGGGATATGAGACTCGCGGCCTCCCCTCAGGTTTCGAAGCCCGAGCGGGAACATCATTCCCATCATAAAAGCAGGGACCAGAAGTACGGAGCCCATCACCCCGAAACGAATAAGCAGCGGCCAGCCCATAGTATGGGTTACAAGCACCGGAATGAGAATTACGCAGGCCAGAACGGACAGGATTATACTGCCCGAAACGGTTGAAATCGTTTGCGGTCTGGGCTCTAAACGGGAAGAGTAAAGGCTGCCGGCGCCCGACCCGATCAGAAGAGTTGCGAGCACGAGGGCGGCCGCAAATACCGGAAGGCCGAGGTAAAGCGTCATCTGCTGTATAAGCACCATCTCAAACATAATAAAACCAGTTCCGGTACCTGTGAAGTAGAGGAATGTGCGAAGGCGTCCCCTTCCTGTCCAACCCCGGCTGAACAAAGGAAGGATGATGAGCAGGGCGGAAACCAGAAACACAAGTATGAAGGTAGCAATCGCCAGAATAAAGCCTGCTTCCATGTAGGGCAGGGAGCCGTCGCCGCCCATTTCCCGAATTACCGGAATAGATCCCGCTTTCATAAAGTGTGAAAAGAAGGGGCGGTTGTCGGTGGCGGGACTCAGATAAAACAGGTAATCCCGAAGCAACCTATCGTAGTCGCCGGTAATGATGTCTTCGGTGAAATCCAGCAACCCGGGTTCCTCCATTCCGTGAAACTGCTCGCGCTCTTCAGGATGAATGTCCGGAAACCAAAGCGGATCAAAACCTTTATGTGCCGAAAAATTCCTGATAGCCCCAACTTCAGCCTCAGTTATTGGCGATTTGCTCATCACATAGGTGATGGTTCCCCAGCTTCGCACCGCCGCTATATGGTTTTCGGGGTGGTCGGTTTGCTTCTCCTCGAGCAGCTTCCGAAAAGCCATGGGGATGCGGAGCGCGTATCGCAAGGGGTAATCCACCCAGGTAGTCAGGGCGATCATGCCGTCGTCGCTAAGCCGCTCCCACATTTTAGAAAAAGCCTGCTGAGTAAGATGGTACTCTTCATTCAATGCATAGACTCCGGCCGAACCGCCAAAACTGTCCAGCACCGGAAGCACAATCAAATCGTAGGTCGATCTTGTCTGAGCCAGATGACTTCTTGAAGTTGTTGCCTGCAAACGCAAATCAGGATGCAGGTACAGTGAGTCATTCAGCTCCGGGCGGGTATGGATGAAGAGGCCGACAGCCTGCGTATTCGGTTCCACTGCGGTGATTGTTCCTGTTGTACGTGTAAGGGCATGCGCGGCATCATTGCCGGTTGCGGCGTTCAGCACGAGCACGTTCTCCGGGCTGCGCATTTCCCAGGGGAGCGCACGGGTGGTGTAGTCGAGGATAAAACGCTCCTCTCCTTTCGCTCTGACAGGAAGCGTACCGAAATATTCTCCGTTCAGAAACATTACGTCGCGGATGGGAGGTGTGTCTGTATAGTTGAGGCTCAGCGAAGGCGCATACCGCTGGGAGGGAGCCGAAACCACCTCAAGGCGTCCGTGAGGTCCCGATTTCTGTAAAATACGTTCCGCATCCGGAAGCAGCAGCGCCCGGCTCATCGACTTGTATTCGGAAGGCACGGGAGCAGGAGCCGTGAACACGGAGACAATAACGAGGACGGTTGCCAGTACCCATCCGGACTGCACCGTTTTTGCGGAACGGGAGCAGAGCCAACCCGAAGCCAGGGGAAGCAGCGCCAGGATTCCCGGCAGCTGCTCAACCGGAAGGAGATACATCAACCCGATAGCACCTGCCGCTCCCAAACCTGAACCGGCCATATTTGATGCATACAGCTTTCCGATGCCGTCCACCTCTTTATAAAAAAGAAGGGTGATGGCCAGACCTCCGAAAAAGAACGGCAGCAGATAGGCCAGGCAGAGCATCAGCAATACGGGAAGCTGCGCCTGTTCCATGAAAAGCAGCAGGGCATCGAAATCACCGGCCAGAGAAGCAAGGCGGTCGGCCCCGGCCATGGTTAAGCCGCAAAGCCCGAACAGAACCGGAAGCAGCATCTCGTACCGGCGGGAAAGCTTTTCGCGGAAGAGCGCCAGCACCGTACCGGCCGCGCCGAACCCAAGCAGGGCCACCGCGATTACAAACTGGGCAAAATGATGCCACTGAGTGACGGCAAACTGTTGCATCATCACCAGTTGAAAAGCTATTACTGCTATCGAAGTAAGGCCGGCGGCAAGAATTTTGGCCGTTTCCGTATTACCGGACGAAGAAGACATCTTTAAATGGGGGTTAGTCTTCCCGCGTGAAAGGTACGAAGCGAACGGGCATCAGGCTACGTGATCTTGTTTCTCCGCCGCTTTTGGTCACTTGCATGAGCTGTTGGGTACGCATCGGATGGCCGACCGGGATAATCATCACGCCGTCGTCTTTAAGCTGATTGATCAGCGGCGGCGGGATATGGTCGGAAGCAGCGGTAACGATGATGGCATCAAACGGGGCGTATTCCTCCCACCCGTGATATCCGTCTGCGTGCTTTACCTTTACCTTATCGTATCCGGCTTCGCGGAGGTTTGCCTCCCCGGACCCGGCAAGTTCCTCAATGATTTCAATAGTATAGACTTCATCTGTTATTTCAGCTAAAACCGCAGCCTGATAGCCGGAGCCCGTCCCGATTTCAAGGATACGCTGACCCGGTTTGGGTTGCAGCACTTCGGTCATAAACGCGACGATATACGGCTGCGAAATGGTCTGCCCGTAGCCGATCGGCACCGGCCCGTCGTTGTAAGCCTGAGACCGTCGGTTTTCCGGTATAAAAAGATGGCGCGGTACCTGCTGCATGGCGTCGAGTGTAGGCTGATGCTCAATTCCCCGGCGGATAAGCTGCATTTGCACCATGCGCTCACGCTCTTGACGATAATCGTCGTTGTCGGATGTGCGGGCCTCTGCGGCTCCATCCGGCAGTAAAAGGATAAACAATAAGGCGAAGCTCAGAATGAAAGAAATGGAAGTATTTAAAAAGCAGGACATAGTCAGTTTCGGCATCATT
The DNA here is from genome assembly GCA_003566395.1 of Balneolia bacterium. Classification (GTDB taxonomy): domain Bacteria; phylum Bacteroidota; class Rhodothermia; order Balneolales; family Cyclonatronaceae; genus Cyclonatronum. Next base: position 3,196 of record PXDL01000086.1, read on the forward strand.
GGTGAGTAAAATTCACACGGTGATATCACAAGATACAAAACCACATGAAGTTTGACAGGAGGGTCGGCAGATCAGGATTTTGGAAAGTGGAAAATGAGGGGCGGATGTAAATTTTCCTCCGAATAATCTTTCTGTTGAGCAGGTTAAGCCTTCTCTATATGGTCCAGGTAGGAGATATTATTCAAATAACGCTCTTGTTTTCTAAGAATAAATGCTGGTCCATATTCAAGTATGGCACGAAACAGGTAGTGTTTAAGCGGGTTTCGGGAATGAGCGGCGATGCCGAATTTCCATGAAGTGTCCACAATAGACGCGACCTTTTTCAATCTCAATCTCTGGTATGTTTGAAAAGCTTTTTCAGGATCAGAAGGGTTGGCTTTAAGGCATAGCGAAAGACAAACCGCATCTTCGATAGCCTGGCATCCGCCTTGTGCAAGATTGGGTGTGGTTGCATGGATAGAGTCACCAATAAACACCACCCGGTTGTGGGACCAGGGCCGGTCGGGTGAACCGAGATCGTTCATATCATTCCGTATAATTTTCCCGCTATTCTGAATTAATTTTTTTAAGGTCGGATGAAAGTTTTGGAATAGATTCAGAAGCTCATTTTTTACTTCATCCGGGTTGTCCTGTAATCCGGGTGGAGCCGGTTTAACTGCAAGCCAAAAAATCTCCGTTGAGGTGTATGGAATGGTTAGAAAGCGCAGCCCTTCATCCCACACTTCAATGTAGCCGTCGTTCACTTTTCCGGTTTCCTCCAGATGTGTGATTCCTCTCCAGATTGTTTGATTGATATACCTGATCTTTATATCAGGAAACAGGGATTTTCTAACGGCGGAATGGATGCCGTCTGCTGCTATAACCACCGAAGATGCAGTGGACTCATCATTATCAAAGTGGAGTTGTGCATGGTCGGCATGGCTCTC
>PXDL01000076.1 GCA_003566395.1 Balneolia bacterium
CATCAGGAGCCGCTGAATGCGCCCGGCACCAAGTCCTGGCACCAGGCTCAGGGCGATACATGCTCTAACATATTCAGGACTCATGCTCCTGCGGATGCAATTTTTTCCAGATAAGTTCTTTCAGGGCCTCAACATTATGGCCTGTAGCCGACGAAAACGGTAAAACAGGTATATCCAAATCGGTCACTTCCTCCAGCTCGTAATCGGGAATCAGGTCCATCTTACTGATGCCCAAAACGCGCGGTTTTTCGAGTAAATCAGCCCGGTATGCTTTGAGTTCATCCAGCAGTATCTGATACTCGGCTTCGATATCGCTTTCGGCCGATACCACAAAAAACAGCAGCTTATTTCGCTCAATATGTCGCAAAAACCGATGACCAAGACCTTTTCCCTGGTGAGCATCTTCAATAATTCCCGGAATATCGGCCATCACAAAACTACGGTAATCCGGCAGCTGAATCACGCCCAGATTCGGCTCAAGCGTGGTGAAAGGATAATCCGCAATTTTTGGTTTTGCAGCCGAAAGAGCAGCAAGGAGCGTGCTTTTTCCCGCATTAGGAAATCCTACCAGCCCGACATCAGCGATCAGCTTGAGCTCAATTTCAACAATAAGCTCTTCGCCCTCTTCACCGCTTTGGGCATAGCGGGGGGTCTGATTTGTTGAAGATTTAAAGTGCGAATTACCCAGGCCGCCTTTTCCCCCGCGCGCGATGATTAGCTCCTCGTTTTCTTCCGTAACCTCACCAAGAAGACGACGGCTTTCGAACTCATAGGCGACGGTCCCCAGCGGTACATTCAGAATCACATCCTGACCGTCTTTACCAGATTTATTTGAACCGGCTCCGTTGCCGCCTTTCGGGGCGTGTAGAAATTTTTTATATCTGAGGTCGAGCAGGGTGTTAAGGTGAGCATCACCTTTTAGAATAATGTGCGCTCCCCTGCCGCCGTCTCCGCCGTCCGGACCGCCTTTAGGTACGAATTTTTCGCGCCGAAAGTGAGCCGAACCCGAGCCTCCGTGGCCTGCCTTTAGATAAATTTTAGCGTAATCTGCAAATCGCATAATACATGGTCAATTAACTGAATATGTGTATTCTGATACTTTTCGCTGCCGAACCTTACATCAGAAAATAAAAAGCCTGCCGGAAATACGTTTCCTGACAGGCTCAAAAAATAACTCGGGATTAAATCCTCACTTTTTTTCATGCTTTTTCAGAAGCACCGCCAGCAGTTTTGAAATCTTACTTTTGAGCTGAGTCCGCGGTACAATAAAGTCGAGGAATCCGTGCTCCAGAAGATATTCCGAGGTTTGGAAGTTATCGGGAAGATCCCGTCCGATGGTTTGGCGAATCACGCGGGGACCGGCAAAACCGATTAGTGCTTTAGGCTCGGCAATATTAAAATCACCCAGCATCGCAAAACTGGCGGTTACCCCTCCTGTAGTGGGGTTGGTCATCAAACTTATATAAGGAACGCCGTCCTGACTAAGTTGTGCCAGTTTAGCCGAAGTTTTGGCCATTTGCATCAGTGAAAGCACACTTTCCATCATCCGGGCGCCGCCTGACTGTGATATAATCAACAGCGGAATTTTATTTTTTCGGGCATGGTCAATTCCACGAGCGATGCGCTCACCTACCGCGGCTCCCATGCTTCCTCCGATAAAACGAAAATCCATGCAGGCCACCACAAGGTCCATTTTTCTCACTTTTCCCACGCCCACACGTACGGCGTCGGTCAAGCCGGTTTTCTTTTGTGTTTCGGCAAGCCGCTGCATGTAGGGCTTCCGGTCCACAAACTTGAGAGGATCGGCCGGTTTGATTTCGGAGGCTATTTCCTCAAAATCATCATCAAACAGCAGATTGAAATACTCCTTGCTGCCTATCGGAAAATGGTATCCGCTTGAAGGATCAACCCAGTAATTATCTTCAAGTTCCCTTCTGTGAACGGTTTCACCTGTTTCGGGAACTTTAATCCAGATGCCTTCAGGCATTTCTTTGGGAGTATCGGTAACAATATTCGAACCTTTTCTCTTAAACCAGCTCATAACTATTATTCAATTACCTTGAGTCTATAATTTGAAGTGTGCCAAAATACAAATAAAAGACGGATTGACCAGCATACCGTCCCCGGATTTACCCTTCAGGAACCTGATAGGAAGGTTCAAAAGAAGCCGGATCGGCGAATTTTCCATAGCGATCACCGTATTTTGTGATTAATCCAATCAGATGAGCGGCATCAAGAGCTTCCGAAGCCTCCACTATTCCGATACCCTTGGGGAGGTTCAACCTTTGAAGACCCGTCCCGGCCACAATGTCTCCGGGACTCAGCATAGCCTGAATATCGGAGATATCGACAATTTGAGCCTCGGTTTCGGTCGTCAGAGCACCTGCTTCATCCTTATAAAAAAACTGATGATATAAATGGGTGCGCCGCGCATTCAGTACGGCGTGAATGCGTCCCCGGCCTTTTTGAATTTTGGATAAGGCCCCGAAAGCGATACCGGCCAGGGTTTCCACTTCAATTAATCTGACCGACGTGCCGAAAAGAAGTCCTTTTGCGGCACTTGATGCTATTCTCAAGCCGGTGTAGGAGCCAGGACCTGATGTAACCACCACGGCGTCCAAATCGGGGATGCTGATCCGCCGCCGTTCCAAGAGTTCTTGAATGAACAGAAACGTCTTCTCCGAATGTATTCCGGTTCCTTCCGCTTTTCGGGATGAAAGCTCACCCTGATGAAGCAACGCAACCGAACAAACCGGAGCAGCCGTTTCCAGAGCAAGCAGCGTAGCGCCTTCATCCGGAGTTTCGTTAATTTTCATTGTGATGACGTTGGGATTCGGCTTCCTATTTGATAAACAGCATTTTCCGGGTTTTGACCACATCCCCGGCGCGCAAACGATAGATATACATTCCGCTGGACAAGGCCGATGCATCAAAACGCACATCATGTACGCCGGCCGGCTGCGCATCATTCACAAGCACCGCAACCTGACGGCCGAGCATGGTAAAGACTTCAAGACGTACTTCGGTCCGCTCGGGCAGTTGATAAGAAATAGTGGTGGACGGATTGAAGGGGTTCGGGTAGTTTTGGCTGAGCACGACTTCCCGGGGCAGTTCTTTCGGACCTGTTGCAGATGTTACCATAGGGTGAATCTGAAGAGACCAGCGCGAATCCGGCACGCCGACTTTGTGATTCAGGCTGATAAAAGGTTCACCCTTACGCATATCAGGTTTTGCGACTTCAGGATATGAATCATCACCATAGAAAAACGTAAATGTCTTCTGTGTTCGTAAATCGGTCTTTTCACCGGTTTCATGGTCTTTCAGATAAATTTCCCATGTGTCCGGGAAGGCGTCGTTCAGCGACCATACGAACTCTACCGATCCCTGATTTTGCTCAAGCCCTTCATCCCCCGGTGTAAATGAACTGAAACTCAACGGAAGTTCAACTGCAGAATTAAGCTGTTCCGGAAGATGCCTGAGCGCAAAGGCCGGTCCGGACTGTTCCGGAATCAGCGACAGATGGACAAACGTGCGGTAATCTATCGGGTAGAACGCATATATATCTTTCGGACTTTGTGAGCTGATCGTGCCGTCTTCACCCACACTCACGTGTACCGTAGCCGCCTGCTTATCGTTGATCCGCGCGGAAAAAGTAAGCAATCCCTTTTCAGGTCCACTGCTGTAAAATGACGGATCGCCTTCTTCATCTACTGCCGAGGCCGGAATGGTGAGTTGGGCATTTTCTTCAAGCGATTCCACAAGCACCGCCTGAAACGGAGCGATGGTGTAGCCGCCGAGGCCGCCCGCAAATCCGTTCCAGGCACGGTAGCCACCCGAGGTTAGCTCGATATCCACATCATCATCGAAGGCTTCGTCATCGCCGTTAAAAAGATGATCGTAAATATACACCACATCGCTGATCATCCCTGGGTTGGCGTCGATTACCTGACCAAGATCAAGCGGTGCGTTATAGGGGTTCCCAATCAGGGTAAATCCGTTTATTGCGGGATTCAGGTCTATCGATACATCAATGGTTAGCGGCAGGCCCTGAACGGCCCAATTTTTCGGAAAATCGCCTTCACCGCTTCCGTATTCATCATC
>PXDL01000004.1 GCA_003566395.1 Balneolia bacterium
CGGGCATATCAACCGGCATTACAGGAACGAGCATCTTCTTTTTACCGGCAACTCTTTTTCCGTTCGTGATGCCGATCTTTTTTCGGCCGGTCCGCTTCCGTTTAAACGCGTCTTTCACAACAGAGGAGTGAGCGGCATCGATGGAATTACTTCTTCTGCTCATGGTTGTTCCGTGGCCGAAGGTTCTCCGCTCTGGCTTTTTCTGGGTGATCTTTCTTTCTTGCACGATTCCAACGGATTACTTCATTTAAGCCGTCATAAAGGAGCGCCTGTGGTTGTGGTGGTCTTCAACAATGAAGGAGGAACCATTTTCCGAATGCTCCCGGTGGCATCGCACAAAAAGCACTACCGCACCTATTTCGAAACGCCTCAGACTACCGACATCCCGCAGCTGTGCCGGGCGCACGGGCTTTCGGTTCAGAGCTGCCGAACGGAAGAAGAACTGCAAGCGGTATTGAACGCCCCCGGTTTTCTTCAGCTACCCGTAACCATAATTGAACTCAAAACCGACGCAAACCGCAGCATGGCCGAGCGCCGAAATTTATGGAACATCAAACCCTGACACACCTGATTTGGCGGGACGGACTTCGGTATTTTGTGCGGGAAAACAATACACCCGAGTCGGGCCCCGTGCTCGTTATGCTGCACGGGTTTTCGGGGTCGTCGGAAAGCTTTTCTCACCTTGTTCCCGAGCTTCAAAAACAATTCCGGGTGATTCGCATCGACCTGGCGGGCCACGGCCTCACCCGGTGCCATCATCCCGATCCGGCCGGACGCTTCACCACGGCTCACCAATTGGCCGACCTCTGTTTTATCCTTCACCTGCTCAACATCAGCGATTGGCAGCTTTACGGTTACAGCATGGGAGCAAGACTGGCGCTTCAGTTTGCGTATTATGATGAAAGCCCGATTTCGCCTCCTTCGCGCATCATTCTTGAAAGTGGAACGCCCGGGATTTCGGACAAGCAAGAGAAGGCTGATCGCAAAAAAAACGACGATGAGCTTGCAAAGCAGATCGAAACAGCTTTCGACCAATTTCTTCAAAGCTGGGATGAGAAAGACGTTTTCACCACGCCCAACCCGCCGGCCCCAGAATTGCAGCAAATGCAGCTTCAGATTCGCCGCAAACAGAATCCCAGCCTCCTTGCTGCCTCTTTGCGGGCATTCGGCACCGGCAGTATGCCCGATCTGACGAAAAAAATTCCCGAACTTCCGATTCCCGCTGTAGTGGTTGCCGGTGAGGCCGACCGGAAGTTTTCAGCCATCGCCCGTGCTATGGCCGCGGCATCGCCGAACGTTTCGCTCAGAATTGTGCCTTCATGCGGCCACCGGATTCACCTGGAACAACCCCGGCAACTAACGCAAATCCTTACCGGTCAACCGGTATGAATGCTTTTCGGGATTCGCTGCTTGAATAAAAACAAAACAAGCGAAATATATGCTTGTAGAGCTACTTTCTTAGCGTTAATATAAATTGGACAGTATGCCCGATTTGTTCGAAACGAGACTAACAGAAAACGATATTTATGAACTGGAAAACCGTAAAAACCTACGAAGACATCACCTATAAAAAAGCCGGCGGCATTGCCCGGATTGCATTTAACCGTCCGGAAGTGCGGAATGCGTTTCGCCCAAAAACCGTATTTGAACTTGAGGAAGCCGTCCTCGACGCCCGCGAAGACCGCGAGACAGGCGTTATTCTGCTCACGGGAGAAGGTCCCGCCCGCGACGGCGGACACGCGTTTTGCTCCGGCGGCGACCAGCGGGTGCGTCAGGCAAAAGGATATCAGGGTGAAGACGGCGTACAGCGCCTCAACATACTGGATGTGCAGCGCCATATCCGGTTTATGGGCAAGCCGGTAATTTGCCTCGTAAACGGCTGGGCGGTAGGCGGAGGCCACTCTCTTCATGTGGTTTGCGACCTGAGTATCGCCAGCCGGGAACATGCCGTTTTCAAACAAACCGATGCGAACGTGGCCAGTTTTGATGCCGGTTTCGGTTCGGCTTATCTGGCGCGTCAGGTGGGGCAAAAACGGGCGCGGGAAATATTTTTCCTGGGCAGAAACTACTCGGCACAGGAAGCTTACGAAATGGGCATGGTGAACGCCGTGGTTCCGCACGACGAGCTGGAATCCGAGGGCGTACGCATGGCCGGCGAGATTCTTGAAAAAAGCCCCACCGCAATCCGTATGCTCAAGTTTGCCTTCAATCTCATCGACGACGGCCTTGTAGGGCAGCAGATTTTTGCAGGCGAAAGTACCCGCCTTGCCTACATGACCGAAGAAGCTTCTGAAGGAAAAAACGCCTTCCTTGAGAAACGCAAACCCGATTTCGACAAATACAGAATCTGACCAACAAGGAGTGCAGCCATGCCTCAAAAATCCATTTTTATAACCGGAGCCGCTTCCGGGATCGGCCGCGAAACAGCTCTGTACTTTGCCGGAAAAGGCTGGTTTACCGGTCTTTTCGATCTTAATGAGGCCGGCCTTGAAGCGCTTGCTTCAGAAATCGGCCCCGGCAATTGCTGCACACGGATGCTTGATGTCACCGATCTGAAATCTTATGACGATGCAATGGCATTATTTTCCGGCCATACCGGCGGCCGTATGGATGTACTTTTCAACTGCGCGGGTGTGATGTACATGGGGCCGCTCGAACGCGTTTCGCTGGATGATCAACTCCGTACGATGCGCATAAACGTGGAAGGCGTTATAATAGGAATATATGCCGCCCTGCCGCTGCTTAAACAGACGCCCGGGGCAACGGTTCTGAGTATGTCTTCAGCCTCGGCGCTTTACGGTGTGCCTGATCTTGCGGTCTATTCGGCTTCCAAATTTGCCGTCCGCGGCCTTACCGAAGCCCTCAATATCGAGCTTGAAAAACACGGTATTCACACCGCAGATATTATGCCGCTGTACGTTAACACGGCCATGATAGCATCACAAAAAAACAAAGCGGGAACCCTCAATATTTTCGGTGCCAATCTGGCCCCCGCCCAAATTGCTGCTATCGCCTGGAAAGCGGCGCATCAACGAAAAACACACTGGGTTCCCACCATCAAGCTGAAAACCATTAAAGCGCTGGCCCGCTGCTTCCCCTTTGCTGAAAAACCGCTGATGAAATACCTCAGCCGGTAGCCGGTGAATGCAGGGCCCGGGCGCAATGTTCATCTGTTCACCATCCCGGATCAATTATTTAGACTTTTATGAAAGTAACATCCATCAAACCACTTTCCCCTTCGGCAGGCTCTGCGTATCTCCCGCCCCTTTTTTCTGAAATGGTTCAGGCCGGCTTTCCCTCGCCCGCTCAGGATCATATCGAAAAACAACTCGACCTGAACGAGCATCTGGTCCGGCATCCTGTGGCTACCTTTTATGTGAGGGTGCAGGGCGATTCCATGATTGATGCCGGAATAAAAAGCGGCGACATCCTGATCGTGGACCGTTCGCTTGAACCGGCGAATAATCAAATTATAGTAGCCGTGCTCGATGGTGAGTTTACCGTTAAACGGTTCCGGCGCCGGGCAGGTAAAATCGTGCTGGAGCCGGCCAATGATGCCTACCCTTCCATTACCGTTACGCCCGAATCCGGATTTCAGGTTTGGGGCGTGGTTACCTTCATCATTCACAAAGCACTCTGAGCAATGTCTGCCGCCGAACAGCATTACGACCGCTACCGGTCCGCACCACCTCCGGATCAGGGACCGTTTTATGCTATTGTGGACTGCAACAATTTTTATGCTTCCTGCGAGCGGGTCTTCAATCCGTCTCTTGAAGGAAAGCCGGTTGTGGTGCTTTCAAACAATGACGGCTGCGTTATTGCGCGTTCGGCCGAAGCCAAAGCCGCCGGTATTCCGATGGGGGCACCCGCTTTCAAATTTGAACGGCAGTTCCGGGAAAAAGACATCAAGGTTTTCTCATCGAATTATGCGCTCTATGGCGATATGTCGTCCCGGGTAATGGAAACGCTGCGGTATTTTTGTGATGATGTAGAAGTATATTCCATTGATGAAGCCTTTTTAGTGCTCAAGCCTCCGCGCGGGGAATCGCCGGGATATTTTGCGATGCGAATACGAGAGACCGTTTGGAAATGGAC
>PXDL01000157.1 GCA_003566395.1 Balneolia bacterium
ACAGCTGATATGCTTTATGACAAGTGTATCAGCTGTTTTTTTTGGCTTGAACGATTTATCGCTTCGCTGCTTTCATAGTTTATAAAGGCGATGCATGGAAAAGCAGGTAATTTATGGTCGGTGACCGGATGGTGATGTGTACCGGCTGAATCCCGACTGAGTAGCGTCCCCATTTACAAACCCCAAAAACATCGCCACACATCTTACATGAGGATTTTCTATTTTTGAGAACTGTACGAAAAGCGCTTACATAACCAGGTGCACAAGGTAAAAACCCTGGATATATCTTGTTGGGTTTTCCGGGCAAGATCCGAATCACCTAAGAACAAACCGAAATCCCCGGACCGACCGGATGTAAGGCAAAGCGGACGGATAGGGTTTGTAATGCGTTCTGAACACCGATTATTTGACTAAACGATTTTATGTCTTCTACTACGATTAAGCAAACAGCGCAGGACCAAAAACAGGCCGCACAACCCAAGCAGGTTCAGCCTGAAATATACCGGCCCGAACACAAAATCAGGTTTGTAACGGCTACCAGTTTGTTTGACGGTCATGATGCGTCGATCAACATTATGCGGCGGATACTTCAGTCAACCGGGGCGGAGGTGATTCATCTCGGGCACAACCGGTCGGTGGGCGAAATCGTGGAATGCGCCATTCAGGAAGATGTGCAGGGAATTGCCATCAGCTCCTATCAGGGCGGCCATATCGAATATTTCAAGTATATGGTGGATTTGCTGAATGAAAAAGGCGCCGGCCATATCAAGGTGTTCGGCGGCGGCGGCGGAGTAATAGTAGATAAAGAGATCAATGAGCTGCACGATTACGGTGTAGCCCGCATTTTCAGCCCCGAGGACGGCCGCAAAATCGGACTTCAGGGCATGATTAATGTGATGATGGAGAGCTGTGATTTTAAGACCACCGAACTGGAGAAGGTTCAGGCCGATGAGGTCCGAAAGCGTAATAAGCAGGTGCTGGCCCGCTGTATTTCTGCCGTAGAAAACCGTGATGAAAAAATAGTTACGTTCCGGGACGGTATGCTGCTTTATAATAACGGCAAGGATGTGATGCAGTCAAAAAACGGGAAAAGCATCCCGGTTATCGGAATTACGGGCACAGGCGGGGCAGGAAAGAGTTCCCTTACCGATGAGCTGGTAAGACGTTTTCTGACTGAATTCGATGATAAGACGATGGCCATTATTTCCATCGATCCGTCCAAGCGCAAAACAGGCGGCGCGCTGCTGGGAGACCGTATCCGCATGAACGCCGTGTACGACGACCGGATTTACATGAGGAGCCTCGCTACGCGCTCTTCCAACCGCGCAACAAGTGAAGCCGTTCTCGGGGCCATTGAACTGTGTAAGGCTGCCTCTTACGATGTGATTGTGGTTGAGACAAGCGGTATCGGCCAGAGTGAATCCGAAATTGTGGATATCACAGACCTGAGCCTGTATGTGATGACCAGCGAATACGGCGCGGCAACCCAGCTCGAAAAAATAAATATGCTTGATCTGGCCGATCTGGTCGTCCTCAACAAATTTGAGAAGAAAGGTTCACAGGACGCCCTTCGTGATATCAGAAAACAGTTTAAACGAAATCAGAATCTCTGGCATGCCGACCCTGCATCGCTGCCGGTTTACCCGACCATAGCCGCTCAGTTCAACGATGAAGGCGTAAATCGTCTTTTTGCAGCTCTTGTAGGGAAAATAAATGATCACTATGGATTGAACTGGAAAACGACGGTATTTGCAGATGCGTCTCCGGCAGAAGATTTGCATAAACAGGCCATTATTCCCGGTAACCGTGTTCGTTATCTGTCCGAGATTTCAGAATCCGTTCGGGAGTATCACGAATGGGCCGAGGGTCAGGCCGAGGCGGCATCACGGCTGAATGAAATTGAAGGAACGCTTAATCAACTTGAGAACTGGAATCCATCGGACAGAGAACTGATGGAAGAGCGTCTTTCCGAAATGCGGGAACACTGGAGATCACGGCTTGATCCGATCTCACTAAATATCCTCGACAATTGGGATAAGACCGCAGAACTGTATCGCCGGAATGTCATGGAGACAAAAATCCGTGATAAAGTCATCAAAAATGAAATGTACCGGGAATCCCTCAGCGGACTGAAGATTCCACGAGTGGCGCTACCTCAGTTCGGCGGTTGGGGCGACCGGCTGAAATTTGCGCTTAAAGAGAATCTTCCAGGTTTCTTTCCTTATACGGGCGGTGTTTTTCCCTTTAAGCGTGAAGGCGAAGATCCCACGCGTATGTTTGCCGGGGAAGGAACGCCCGAGCGCACCAACAAGCGGTTTCACTATGTGAGTGAAGGACTTCCGGCCAAACGCCTTTCCACAGCATTTGATTCGGTAACCCTCTATGGCGAGGATCCCGATTTGCGCCCTGATATTTACGGAAAAGTCGGAAATTCAGGGGTGAGCATTTGTACCCTTGATGATATGAAGAAGCTCTATTCAGGTTTTCACCTCACCCAGCCGAACACATCGGTATCCATGACCATTAACGGTCCGGCGCCTATGATACTGGCTATGTACATGAATACGGCCGTAGATCAGCAGGTGGAAGCCTGGCTGCACGAGCAGGGCAAATGGGAAGAAGCGAGCAAAAAAATCAAAGCCTATTTTGATAAAAAGGGTGTGTCGCGTCCGACCTATAATCTACAGGTGCCGCCCAACTCCGACGAGTTCGGCCTCGGCATGCTTGGCATAACCGGTGATCAACTGGTGGACCGGGAAGTGTATGAAAAAATCAAAGCCGATACGCTAAGCGTAGTTCGCGGGACGGTGCAGGCTGATATCCTCAAAGAAGATCAGGCTCAGAATACCTGCATTTTTTCCACCGAATTTGCTCTTAAGATGATGGGCGACATACAGAAGTATTTCACGGAGAAGAAGGTGCGGAACTACTACTCGGTTTCCATTTCCGGGTATCATATCGCCGAAGCCGGAGCGAATCCGGTGAGTCAGGCGGCTTTCACCCTGGCCAACGGTTTTACCTTTGTGGAATATTATTTGTCGCGCGGTCTTCGGATTGATGAGTTTGCCCATAACTTGTCGTTTTTCTTCAGCAATGGGTTGGATCCGGAGTACGCGGTTATCGGCAGGGTGGCGCGGCGCATCTGGGCCATCGCCATGAAAAACAAGTACGGGGCTAATGATCGCTCCCAGAAGTTAAAATATCACATTCAAACCAGCGGGCGCTCGCTTCACGCTCAGGAGATCCAGTTTAACGACATCCGGACTACACTGCAGGCGCTTTTAGCCATTTATGATAACTGTAACTCCCTGCATACCAATGCTTATGACGAAGCCATCACCACTCCCACAGAAGAATCGGTACGGCGTGCGCTGGCTATTCAGCTGATCATAAATAAAGAGCTTGGCATGGCCAAGAACGAAAACCCGATTCAGGGTTCCTTTATTATTCAGGAGCTTACGGATTTGGTTGAAGAGGCCATTATGCAGGAATTCGACCGTATTACCGAGCGTGGCGGCGTCCTCGGGGCTATGGAGACCATGTATCAGCGCGGTAAAATACAGGATGAAAGCCTGTACTACGAAACCCTGAAACACAACGGAGAGCTTCCGATTATAGGAGTGAACACCTTCCGGGGCAAAGAAGAGGAAGAGCCCAAAGAGATCGATCTGATCCGCTCGACAGATGAAGAGAAAAAGCAGCAAATAAGCTCACTCGAAGCCTTCAAAAAGCGCAATGCAGATACCTGCGATGGATACCTCGACCGCCTTCAGACCGTTGCCAGGGAAAACGGCAATCTGTTTGAAGAGCTGATGGAAACGGTCAAGCACTGCTCACTCGGACAAATTTCTCATGCCTTATACAGAGTAGGCGGACAGTACAGAAGGAATATGTAATTGATTTCAGATTTCATGGATCATTTTCCAGCTCATATAAGTTTCCGGCCGGATAAAGGAAGCTCCCATCCTTGCCAGGGTGGAGTGGCAGCCGACAGGCTGACGGGGTGGTTGCGGAGATTCTAAACTGTATCTGAACGCGTTCCGGCTCGCACGTTGGTTCCGTGGTGAGATTAAGCTCCCTTTGACCCCTTCGAC
>PXDL01000285.1 GCA_003566395.1 Balneolia bacterium
TCGCCGTCGGCCGGGGCAGGCGGCGGCCCGGGCGGACCGGAATTGTTTAGGCGTCGGTTTACCGGAAAGGTAGCCGATAAAAAGCCCGGCGGCACAAGCTGCGCATGGTTTTTGGCATCGGAAAATAGTTCCTGACGGCTGTTAGAATAGGCCCAGCGCAGGTTGTAGTCGATGCGGGTACCCTCCTCATCTGTTATTCCATCCAGAAGCAGGCGGTTGTTGGGCGGGGGCGTTATTTCCACGGTAATGTCGAAATCTTTAACGGCTTCAATCCTGATAACCGCCATCTGAGCGACAGGATCTTCCAGTACTACCTCAACAGTTTCGTTGGACCCGGCCAAAATAAGCGGCTGCTTTTCGTTAAAATCAAGGTCTTGCTCTTTCGTAACATCCAACCCGTCCCCGAACACCGAGAAATTGAGGCGCTGCGCCTCGGCGGTGGACCAGCAGGCGGAGAGTGGAATCAGCAGCAGCAAAAGCAGCGCAAACGGGAAGGTATGGCGTAGGAGTCGGCTCATAAATATTCCACCTCCAGGGTAAAATCGCCGGCGTATTCGCCTTCGGGCGCATCGGTTACATCCACCTGTCCGCCTATCCAGAAATGGTGCTCGCCCTCGCTGTTGAGCCGGAAGCGGGGAGAAACCCTTAACACATAGGAAGAGCTTTCCTGCTCATCCACTTCGTTGGAACTCAGCAGATACTTCACGGTCACTTTGGTTCCGGTTTCCACATGGCGCAGGGTAATCTCCCTCGGGAAGTTAAGCTGAAAAACCGCGCCCGGCAGCCCTTTGGCCACAAAATAGCCGGCCCCGGTTTCGCCCGTAGCCAGGTCGGTAACCGGATCGAGGGTTATCAGGGTTTCCCGCTCAAAGGAATTATCAAACTGCGGCTCATATATAATATCGAAGATCACGTTTTCCCCGCCCAGACTCGGCACCACGGTTCCCACCACCCGAATAGAGCCGGAGCGCTGCTCGCCTGTGATTTGGGCATGGGTCTCCTGTACGGACAGCATTACAAACGCAGCTGTAAGCAGGCCGGAGATCAGGAGCGGTAAAAAGGCGTAGTTTCTCATATAATCAGGCGGCGAAATACCCTTCATTAAAATTCAAAACAGACTGCCGGTTGGTGAAGCATGCTGCACACAGTAATACCGGCGGCGCACTACTTAGCCGGAATTGCAGTATTCTTACATTTAACATATTGAAAAAAATGTTTTTCTGAAATTCCTTCGGTAATTCGATTTTATTGCATTTCATCAATTGTCACCTCACCAAAGTCATTTTTTGGGTGATGGTTTCCGTGGATGTACGCAGGCGATAGAGATACACCCCGCTCGCCTGATTGCGCGCATCCCATTGCAGTGCATGGACTCCAGGCTCAAATGTCTCAGAAGCAAGCACAGCCACACGGCGGCCCAGCAGGTCGAAAACCTCGAGGGTAACCTGTTCCTGCTGCGGCAGGCTGAACCTGATTGTGGTGGCCGGGTTGAAGGGATTTGGGTAATTCTGGAAGAGGGTGATTTCAAGGGGCCTGTATTCAGGCTCCTGATTTCCCGGCCTCGGATCAATATAGATTGAAAAACGAGGCGGCTCGGGATCGGCTCCGCTTTTCAGCATAGCGGGAGCATAGGTATCGGAGGGAGCCACAAGATGTTCGGGCAGCGGCATCACCTTATCCCCTGTTTTGGACGCGTTTCCTGCAGCCGCCCTGCTTACCGGACTTCCCGGCCCCTGCCTTGTATCGGCTGCCGTTGCGTTACGTCTGCCGCGCGATTCGTTTTTGCTTTCAGCGCGCTTTTGACGGCTTTCCTGAACCGTACGAAGTCCGGCGGGTTCATCAGTTGAAAATTCCGGCCTGCCGTAGCGTCCGACCATTCCGGGATCGGTTTGATGGGTGAAGGTCCGGGAATTAACCGACTGCATCTCCAAAACCTCTTTCCGGGTATGGTCCATCAGAAAAACGTCCCAATCGGGATTGAGGTTATCAGGCAGATTCCATGACAGGGTGAAGCTTCCGTTCAGCGGCACACCTTCATCACTTCCGCCCACGTACAGCGGGAGATTCAGCGGCGTTTCGAGTTCATCCGGGAGGCTGTTAATTACGAGAGGCGGTCCGCCGGGGTATTCGGTAGTAGCTGCGGTCAGCCAGGTTTCGCTCATCGGCTGCAGGCGGTAGGCATCAAGCCGGTCGTGGGCAAAGCGCCCTTCAGCTGAAAACATCAAAAAAGCAGAAGTACTTTTTTCTTTGGTTTCAAGCTGAAGCTTCAAAATCTGAGCCTCTGTTTCCGGAACATCGGTTTTGTCGGGACGGGTCGTTTCCATTTCCGGCTGATCAGCTAAAGCAAGCAAATCCGGACTTTGTGGCCTGCCGAAAAATTCCGGGGTGTCGGTTACCTTGGCAGGGTTGCCGAGCGTTAATGCAGGATCATCATCGTTTGCATGTACCCAAAATGCCTGGAATGGAGCAATTCGTCCACTAAATGTTCCTGTGGAGCCATTCGAAACCAGATAATCATCTTCATCCGGATCCCAGACATATATGGTGTTATCCACATGGGTTTTGGTCCAGCCTGAGGAACTGTTCCAGTCGAGCACCGAAGCCGTGGGGTTGGCCACCAGATTCCATCCGGTATCGATCTCCAGCGCACCGATAAACACATCGCCCGGATCAGGTTCTTCCGGGTTTTCCGTGCGCGGCGTACGGGTAATACCGAAATCGAAATCATCAGTAAAAAGGTCTGACTCGAAACCTGTAACAGACATCGTAAGCGGAAGCTCGTCACTGTAATTTTGAGAGCTGTTATCCGGATCGGTCGCTCCGTTGAAAATGTAGTAAAAATGCCCTCTGCCTGCCGACACGTTATCATTAATATGACTCGCCGTACGCCAGCTTTGCAGCGTGGTGCCGCCATCGGTTTCATCCCACCACAGCAGGTTAAACTGCCGGTCGTCAAAATTTGAGCCTGTAAATCCCTGCGTAACAAAATTCCCGTCAAACATTTCAGCATACGTAGTAGCGACCGGCGACCCGATAGTCCGCCATCCTTTAGTACCGGTGAACTCGCGTTCGACGCGGAGGCGGGGGGTGCTTTGGCTTAGATTGCGGTAGGCCGATCCTTCTTCAAGGGTGATGAATGCGTTTTCCCCAGTAGTAACGTCAGCCCCTGCGGGAATGTCGAGCAGGCGGCCCGGCCCGGCTATCAGAGTTCCGGAGTTATCCTCAAGGATGATGTCTGCATCCGCTACAGATATGTCAGAAGAAAGCCTTAAATCCATGCTGTTCTCTAACAGACGAAGTTCAGAGCCATTTTCAAGCGTAATTCCGGTTATTGCGATTTCTTCAACCGTATCAATACCATCCGGGACTGAGGTTCCTATAAGAAGGGCTGCATCATCCTCTACCAAAAGCGAAGCAAAATCTGGCTGGTTTCCCAGCTGTAAGGACCCGTTGCTAATTCTCGCATTACCTGGATAATTCAGATCACCGCCCAACGCAAGGGTTCCCGCCCCCTGTTTAGTTAGCTCTGTCCCCGGATCCCCCGTCAGAACTCCGTTAAAACTGAGCACTTTGTCGTTTACAACATCTATGGTGCCGTTATTCTCACGGATACGGACCGTTCTGTTTTCATGCAGGGTGAAGGTTTCCGATGCCCTGAAAGTCCCCCCGTTCAGGACCAATTCATTACCTGTACTACCGAGTCTGTTATCAGCTGAAACCTGAAGCGTCCCATCCAGTACCAGCGTCTGGGCTTCAAAGGTATTGCTTCCATCCAGAACAAGTGTACCGGAACCGGTTTTGGTAAACGCCTCAGAAACAGGCCCGTCATCATTTGATACGACTCCCTGTACTACAACCTCGGATGCATTGCCGGTTTCAATTGTCCCTCCATTTTCACCAAGCCTGAAAGGACGAGTATCTACAAATACGGTCGAATTTAACACCGACAGGGTTCCGCCATTCATCACGAGCGGATGAGGTGTAGTCGATGAGCCGTCTCCACCAAGATTCGTTGCGGTATTAATCTCAATAACCCCGGCGTTAATGGTAGTGCTGTTACGGTAACTATTATCGTTGTTGGTAAGCCTGAGA
>PXDL01000023.1 GCA_003566395.1 Balneolia bacterium
GGGAGATGCATGTTAGCGCACGAATTGAGATGTAAGACAGAGTAGAATGTTGAATTGCTGAATGATAAACCAATCCCAGAAAAAAAATTATCCCTATCTTTTTTCATTTTATGATTTCCGTTACTGTTTCCGGTCACTTTAGAAAAAAACTGGTATTTACGAATGCCTCAGGTGCGGTTATCGGCCGGGCACAGGGAAATTCATTTACCAACGGACTCCAGTTGATGCAGGAAGGAGAAACCAGGGGTTTTCAGATCAACAAGGCGATGTTCTCCAGCGAAATCAAGGTGCTCACTACCGGAAGCAAGCATCTGTTCAGTGCGCGAAAACCTTCGATGTTTAAACAGATGTACGTCATTCCGTACAAAGAAACCTTTTTTGAAATCCACAACCCGGCATTTACGCTGCGTACCTTCGAGTTCTACCTTGGCGAGCACACCGAAATTCTCGGCACGCTTTCATCCAAAAGTCTCTTCAGTAAAAAATGGGATCTTGATCTGCCCGCTGAGATTCCCGAGTGGTATCAATGCATACTGTTCGGGGTCTGTCATGTGATTTATACCAATCGTATTCAGAAATTAGCCTGATCCGCGCACCGTGTAACCGGAGCCGCTGCATCGCGTATTCTCACTGTCCGGTACCGAACCTTTCTCCGGCCGGACATCCTTATTAAGTCTCCGATTCCAATCCCGATTAGTTACTATGTTCAGTTTTCAAAAGTATGTACTGCCTTTCTCTTTCGTGCTCATAATTCTCGCGGCCTGCTCTTCTCCGGCCGAAGCCCGCGATCACCGCATCACCGATGTGCGTGTTGAAGCCGATGTCAGGCCCGACGGCAGTGTCCGCATCACCGAGCACCGCACCTTTCTTTTCGACGGAGCTTTTTCGTGGTTCGAGCAGCGCATCGAAGCCCGTGGATTCAGCCGTATTGAGGATATCGCTGTTTCTGAAGATGAAAATGCATACCGGCTCAGCACCTCCGAGGAACCGGGCACATTCACCTCGGCATTTCAAAACGGCACCGTCGTCATCCGGCTTTATTACGATGCCGAAGATGAATCCCGAACCTTCACCCTCAATTACACGCTCTATGATGCCGTTGCCTCCGACGGCAGCTGGGATGAATTTGCCTGGACGTTTATCGGAGGCGGATGGGAAACCGCATCGGAGCAGGTCAGTATCCGTATTACGCTCCCGGAATCCGTAGCTCAGGATGATGAACCGGTTTTTGCCTTTCATCAGCAGCGTAACGGACCGGTACAGCTTGAGACTGAACCGGCATCGGTGGATTTTTCGATGGAAAACCTCCGGGGCGGAAGATCGCTGCGCATTCAGACTATTTTCCCGGCCGGACATGTAACCACTACCGTTGATGCTCCCGGAGATATCAGTCCCTATGGTGTTCTTCAGCAGATTGAAGAAGCTGCCGAACGCCACGCCCGGCTTGAGGAAGAGGCCGGACCCTTGCGAACTCTGGCGATTGCACTTGCGGTTTTCAGCTTTCTTTTTGCCGTGTTTATGGTGAGGCGGCACGGTCAGTCGTCGGTTCCCAAACCCGACCTGCCCGATCATGCCGATCGTCCTCCTCATTATATGGAGCCGGCGCTGGTTGGATGGCTGTTTCGCAACGTATCGTCAACGCATCAGGCCCGGTTTAGCGCTTCTATTTTCGATCTTGCGCGGAAAGGGTACTTCCGGCTTGTTCAGGTTGAGGACGAAAAAGCCGATGCAAAAAAAGATCCCGTGCTGGCTATTGAACGCACCGATAAATCCATCGCAGATAATCTGAAAAACTGGGAAGTTAACCTCATCGTAATGCTGGAATCGAGGTTAGACGGCGGGCGGAAACCGCTTAACAAGCTTTTTGCCGGAAAAGACAACTTCGGCTCGTCTTCCGAATTTTCAAGCTGGTGGCACCAATGGTTTACGGATATCGGCAAAGAAGCCCGCAGCCGAAACTGGATAAAAGTCAACATAAGGCCCATGCTGCTGCTGATTTTGGTACAACTGCTGCTTACGGGAATCGGAATCGGGCTTTTGATCTATTTATCGGATGTAACGCTTTTTCCGGGCCTGTTGCTTACGATTACGGCCGGGCTAGGGCTGTGCGCCGTTTTTCTGCTGCACATTCGCACCGAAGAGGGTCAAAAAATCCATTACGAATGGCGGGCGTACCGGGAGGCCCTGAATGCCGGCAACGTATCCGATGCCCCGGAATTCAAGGCAGATCATATCATTTACGCGATTACGCTGGGCATCAGTGAAAAAAAACTCAACGGTATTATCGAGACCATCCGCCCGGATGATCAAGACCTGACGTGGTTGCTGCTTCTACCCGGATTAAGCCATAATCCGGCCTTGTTTAGCAGCGCGGTAACATCGGCATCGGGCAGCATTTCCAGTTTCGGAACCTCGACCTCGTTCTCCACCGGAAGCACCGGAGCGATAGCGGGCACGGCAGGCGGCGGAGGAGGCGGAAGCGTGGGCTGATAGGATGTGATGTGATCGGCTCAGCCGGCAAAAACTGAAAAGCTCAGCGCCACATAGATCCCGTACGCGATTAATAATCCTCCCCCTTCCAACCGGTTCAGGCGGCGCCCGGTGTAGAGGAACAAAATCAGAATGAGCGCCGTCCCGGTCATGACCCACTGATCGAATTCTAACATTCTGCCATGAACAGGCAAAGGCTGGAGAAGCGCCGATATCCCCAGAATACCGAGCAAATTGAAAATGTTGCTCCCAAGTATATTTCCGACCGCCACATCGGCATGACGCCGTATGGCCGCAATAACCGAAATCGAGAGCTCGGGAAGTGACGTACCGACGGCCACCAAGGTTAAACCGATCACAGCTTCGGACATCCCAAGTTGGTCGGCAATCCCAACGGCGCCCTTCAGCAAAACCTGCGATCCCCCGATTAAAAGTAGCAAACCCAAAACTACGGCGGATAAAATCCCGACTACTGTTTTCGGCAGTTTTGACAGCTCCTTCGATTCATCTCTGTGAAGATTCCCCGAATGCGAAAACGAGGACCGCTCGGTGAAGTACGCCCAAAACAGGTAAGCAAACAGGGCCACTAACAATATGGCTCCATCGGTCCGCACGAAGGTGCTCCCGCCGGCCAGAATCAGAAACAAAATACTTGCAGCCAAAACCGTAACGGAATCTCTCTTCAACGCCAGGGGCCTGACCATCATCGGAGTTATTAAGGCACATACTCCCAGAATCAGGAGAATATTACCAATGTTGCTTCCTACAACATTACCTATAGCTATATCTGGGCGGTCATTTAAGGCTGCTTCAATGGAAACCACCAATTCCGGTGCGGATGTACCGAATCCTACGATTACAATTCCGCTTAACAAGGGCGACACACCAAGACGCCCGGCCGCAGCTAACGAGCCCCGAATCAATGCTTCGCCCCCTGCCGTCAGCAAAGCCACACCTAAAAGAAGAAACAGATAATTCAATAGTCTTAAAATGAAAAAGGCTTCACAGCCCAAAATTCCTAAACGTTCACGCACGTCACCGATGCCTGAGAAAGCATCTGCACAGGCGTGATGTTAACTGCACTAAGGTATTTAAAAAGCCGACTCATAAGCAATGTTTGAGTAATTATTTGGGAGACTCACGCCTGCTCAGGACTAATCTATCACCCTGCAAAAATTAATCCGAGGGGTGTAAGCACGAAGCCGGCCAGGTTCGTATATACCGGCATCAGGGTATGTCAGGCAAATCCCATTATTTTCAAGGGAACAATACGCGCCTTTCCCTGCTTTAATGCGCAAGGAACTGCGAGACTGTGGTCCTTTCTGTATGATATTCACGTTTTTTTAGGATGAGTTTTTATAATAATCAGGGATTTTATTGTTTTGATGATACAAATGATCTTTAGCAGTAAGATTTCGCTATACATTCACTAAAAGGCTTTAATAAACCAGAGATTTTGTTCGTATTCAACGCCGGAGCAAAAATGAAATCGCAGCATAGGCTATCTATTCGAGGATTTCATTTTTGCGACAATGCAGAAGACGGGCAAAAGAACGGTTTTGTAAAGCCTTCCACTAACCAAATAAACAGGCTGCTGTA
>PXDL01000538.1 GCA_003566395.1 Balneolia bacterium
CCGGGTTCCTCAGGGGCATTAAACAGCCATGATATACCGGCATAATTCCTGGGCTGAATGATTTCACTTTTAAGTGTGATATCATTAGGCTCACCTTCACCGAGCACTAAACGGATTTCATCGCCGGGCATCACGAAAATACTGAACACCGAATAAGGAATAGGTTTATCTCTGTAAAGAATTGAGAAACCGGCTTTTACGCTCTTTTCGCTTTCTATTGATTCAGAAATACCTTCAACCGGCAGGTTACTTTCTGCCGCACCTGAGAAAAGAGGATTCAATAAAAAAAGAACAATTCCCGTAATTAAATATTTCATCAAAACGAACCACCAAGAGTAGGTTGTTCGGGCGTTTGCATCTGCTTTTCTATAGCTTCCAAAAGCCTTACATCACGTCCGTAAATGTCGTTTCTAAAGTGAATGGTGCCGTCGGGTTCGGCCCAGGCGGTCCAGTAAAGTATATGAACCCAGTACGGCTCGGGAAGCATAACTGTACGCTCCCTCCTTTGCTGAATAACGCGTCTGATCTGTTCCGGAGTCCAGCTTGCGTCTCCGGCTAACAAATGCTCGGCAAGCTCAAAAGGTTTATCTATTCGGATGCAGCCTGAACTGAAATCACGCACCGTCCTGCCGAAAAGCTCCCGGGCGGGCGTATCGTGCAAATAAACATGGTACGGGTTCGGAAACATGAATTTGACGTCGCCAAGCGCATTTTGTGGTCCCGGGTCCTGCCTGAATCGATACCTCCCAATCGCTTCCGTATCGGCCCAGTTAATATTTTCGGCCTGAACTTCTGTGGCGTTGGCCCCCCAGCCCTCAAAGATTCTGATATTTTGCGCAGCCGCATACCCCGCATCATTTCTGATTCTGGGGATAATGTCGTTCCGGACGATGCCGGGCGGAAGATTCCAGAAGGGACTTAATACAAGGTAAGTCATCCGTGAACTGAAAACGGGCGTCTGCCGATACTGACGGCCTACGATGGCACGCATGTCGAGCACGGTTGTTCCATCTTCCACAACTTCAACGCTGAAGTTGGCGATATTTACAAGTATATGTCGCTCGCCCAAATTACGGTTGAGCCATCTCCATCGCTCCAGATTAACCATCACCTCGCTGATTCGGCGTTCAACCGGAGTATTAAGGGCTGTGAGTGACATCTGACCTACAAGGCCGTCAGCTTCAAGTCCGTGCCTGAGTTGAAAACGGACCACGGCATCGTGCAGATTCCGGTCGAAAACAGAGTCAGGAGCAGCTTCATGCACGAAATACACATAGGAGTAATCCCCGGCAAGCCGCAGCCGCTCTCTGAGCTTCTCAACACGGGTGCCGGTATCTCCTTCTCTCATCGTTGGTCCGGGATCAATTCGCGGCCAGCCTCCCTCCCTGCTGATTTCGCGATATCTTCCAAGAGCCTCAACCAGATAATTATAGCGGCGATGTTCGGGCTGAACGCGAGCTATAAGCTCTGTAGCCGGAATCCCATCGGCGAGCTGTTCAAGGAGCGTATTATAATCGACCTCATCCCGTACTATAAACCAGCGTGGATCAAACCCAAGCGGATTAAGCTGACCCGCAATCATATGTGATGCAATAAGTAAAAAGGCATCTGTTAATAATAATTCGAGGTCTGTTTGCTCGCCCGCAGTCATATCTGAAGAAGCTTCATCATCTGTCCATAGCTGTTCTATAGCGGAGAGGTGATAATGCTCCGGATTCAGTCCGTGATCATACGTCCGGCGGATAACCTCAATCATTTCATGGATTTGTCGGTCATTTTGTTCCACCCAAATCGGCTCGAAAGCACGTGAGGCATAGAACGTCGGAAGCGTCTGCTGTGAGTAGAGTGAAATACCCGAAACCTCAAGTGAACCGACAAGTTCAGGCTGTGCTTCAAGCCTGTTACGCAGCAATTGTTGCACATCCAAAGGTTGTTCTGTGGAAAATACTTTTTCACCCGTATTCATCATGTTTGAAGAATATGGTGTTGAAATCACAGCGGTTAGGAGAAAACTTAGAAAGAAGAGCATATCGGATAGGGCTAAACCTGGGGTTTCTATTCATCTCTCACATGGTCTGGTCACAACACAAGATAAGGCACTTGCTTTTCCGGAGGATGATATATTCATTCATAACATAATTTACGAATAAACGCAGCATGTAACGTAAGGCCGGTCATAATTTGTATGAGGGTAATTTTATTTTCAACCTCCCTCCTTACCCCAGTCTGATACCGTTACCAATAAACCTTTGAATTTTCACCTGTTCAACACCGGAGGGAAATGGAAACCGGAGCATCAGGTATAGATATGAGCTTTTTTTCGTGAGAGCGCAGAAGGCGGACGTACCATCGGTTCTGAAAAGTCTTCTGAAATGTGTTAGCAAGTTTGCAGCGAATCTTGCCTGAACAGGGCTAACAGATTTAAAATCAGTAACACATTTTATATTAATAAATTTTAATTTATATTTATTTCATTAAATCCGGCAGCCTGCAGGCAGCACCATAGCTTGATGAAATCTTTAGTTCTGATCCTCACAGGCTCCTTTCCGGACTTAATAATCATGCTCCTTTATGTTTTGCCCTTATAAACGTTGATGTACCTGTCTATGAAACAACTTTCTACATTTATAGCTTTATTGCTTATTTCACTGCTATACTTTGGCTGTCAGTCACCTACCGACAGCAGCAGTGACCCTGTAACCCTGACCGGTGTGGTTCTTGATGCGGGAAATGGTGGCCCTGTTGCCAATGCCATTGTTCGTAAGTTTGCTCCTCCGCCTGAAGTTTTCACCGTTACCGATGAAGAAGGTAACTTCCTGCTCGAAATTGATGCCGATACATCCTATACGGCCTCTATTGAGATTATCAAGGAAGGTTACATAACTGAAACCCTGGAGCTTTTTATCGTACCGGAGCGCAATATTGAGCTTCCTGTCGTTAATATGCGGGTTCCCGGCAGCCAGGGAGAAGACGACGATGACGACGACGATATCGTTACACCCGGAGAATCGGGTCCTCCTTCAACCATTGTTTTGGCTGAAGCCAGCCACGAGTTCATAAGCGTTCGCGAAACCGGAGCTAACGATCAGGCCGTGTTTACGTTTAGTGTAACGGATGCTCAGGGCCGCCCTATAAATATGGAAAACCAGACCGAAGTACGATTCGGCTTCGGCGGGCGTCCGGATGGCGGAGAATTTCTTTCGCCTGAAACCGAACTCACCGATGAAATCGGCCGTGTTTCTACGATACTCACAAGCGGCACCGTTTCGGGCGTAACCCAGGTTATTGCCGAGTTTACGCGCGACGACGGTGTTGTGGTGAAATCCAAACCTGTGAATATGGCCATTCACAGCGGATTGCCTGATCTGGATCATTTTACCGTTGCAAGTCAGGTGCTCAACATGCCGGGCAATATTATGAATGTTCAAAACCCGATTACCGCGCTTGTGGGTGATAAGTACGGCAATATGGTTCAGCCGGGCACATCGGTCTATTTTACCACTTCCGGAGGGCTGATTCAGGGTTCATCCTCCACCAATGACATGGGTAGCGCAACCGTTACGCTGGTTACAGGAAACCCGTTTCCGGAGCATCCTCAACTTGGGCCCGGCTTTGCGACCGTGCGTGCACGTACGGCTAACGAGCTGGATCAAACTATAGAAACCACAACGCTTGTACTTTTTTCGCTTTTCCCGACCATCTCGGTAACTCCGGATTTTGTGGATGTTGATAATGGGGGCAGCCAATCGTTCACATACACCGTTGCCGATATCCACGGAAATCCCATGGTGGCCGGAACAACCATAAGTGTGGAAGTGGAAGGCGATAATCTGGATGTAATCGGAGATGTGGATATCACCATGCCGGATACGCAAGCGCGCGGTCAAGGAACTACTGAGTTTCAGTTCACGCTCTCAGATGCCGATCCCGAAGAAGAGGAACTTAAGCCCGTTCAGATCACTATTTCCGTGACAGGCGCCAACGGAACAGCCAAACGAACGATTACAGGGACAACAAAACGACCGTTCTGATCCTTCCGAACAGTCCACAAAAAACGCTGCTTCCTCAAAGGAGGCAGCGTTTTTTCTTTTATGGAGATAGGAAACTGGCAGATCGCTAAACCTTTAGGACATCTTGACTAATAGGGAATCGATATGATTTAGCGAGTTTTGAGATTTTTGATTTAGCGACGTAACGATCTGTGAACCGGACGGGAAGATAGCTAACTACAATTCTAAAACTCGATCTGCAAAACCGAATTGCCGCGCATCACCATTAGCTTAAGATCATTTTGTTCTTCGGCCTTACCGAGTAGTTCTTTTAGATGAGACAGGTTCTCGGGTCGCTGACCGTTAACAGAAAGGAGGATGTCTTCGGCTCGGAGTCCTGCACTGCGGGCACGTGAAAACCGGCGGACCTGAGTTACCATCATCTGAATGCCAAGCCTTCGGTGTTCATCAATATCCAGCTCTTCCACCGTAAAACCGATATCGAAGCTTGCGCTTTCCGGTTCAACAGTTTCCGGGTCCGTCATCTCCTCTTCACCCGGATTGTACTCCTCTTCTTCGGGATAGGCCTCATTTCCGAAACCGGAGCCTCCACTCGCAGAGTCTTCCAGAAGCCGGGAAAGAACGATCTCTTTCTCAAAAACTTCTCCGTTTCTCCAGATTACAATATCAACGGTATCGTCCGGCCTGAACATAGCTATTTCAGCCTGGAGCTGGTTCGGTTCACTGACTTCCCGGTGATTAACTTTCAGGAAAACATCACCCGTACGCAGCCCTGCACGGTCGGCGGCCTGACCTTCCACAATTCCGGCAATCTCCACACCGGTGATGCGCTCAAGGCCGAGTTCCCGGGATCGGGCCTGATCGATAGATGAAATCTGAACTCCGATAAACGCACGTTGTGGCGTTCCGTATTCCATCAGATCGCGTCCGATTTTGAAGGCCATATTTATGGGAATCGCGAATCCGTATCCCTGATTCATGCCGCTTTCAGTTGCTATAGCGGTATTGATTCCTATGAGTTCCCCGGAAGTATTTACCAGCGCTCCCCCGCTGTTTCCTTTGTTAATGGCCGCATCGGTCTGGATAAAACTTTCAATCCGCATTTGATCGTTGATAATTTGCACATCACGGCCGAGGGCACTCACAATACCGGCTGTAATGGTGGAGCGCAGCCGGAGCGGATTTCCCACCGCCATCACCCAGTCGCCTACCTGAACCTGATCGGAGTCGCCAAGTATGATGCTCGGAAGGTCGTCGCCTTGGATGCGCAGTACAGCCAGATCGGTAGAGGGATCGCGGCCTACAATGCGCGCTTCAAACTCCCGCTTGTCGTGCAGCGTCACTTTTACATTTTGCCCGCCGGCAACAACATGATTATTGGTCAGAATAAAACCATCTTTCGAGATAAGTACACCCGAGCCCACTGCGCTTGAGCGGCCCGGCGGTATGAAACGCTCCCAGAAATCCTGCTCCGAATCCTGACTGCCGTTGTTCAAGCCTGAACGCCGGCCTGAAACGCTGGTTTCTATGTAAACTACGGTAGGAACTACTTCCCTGGCAACATCCCTGACGGTGAAGCCGGTTTCGCGCATGGGGGTATATTCGATATCGGAGCTCTCGGTACTTCGTTTAACTTCGGTAACCTGAACTTCTGTCGGTACAAACGGACCGGCCGAAGCGCGCAACAGCATAAGCAGTACTCCGAGCGCCATGCCTACGAGTGTTAATAAAATTCCGGTTAAGATGAGCTGATGCGTTTTCATGGGGAAACTGTCTGTACTGGTTCAAAGAATTTGCTCAAAAATAGCATCCGATTTGCGATCGCGTACGCCGTCGATGTGGTATTTGAGATATGTATCTAAATGATTTATCAGCTGTTTTAATTCCTTCGATGTTAACTCAAGTAAAGGAATTTGAGCAGATTTACCGCAGCTTGCAAGCGAAACGTAGTTTTTCTGTGCTTCGCTTAGCACTATTACGTGTTCTTCTCCGGGATGATCGGAAATCATCCCTTCAGATACATTTACATATATACGATTCGAAGAAATTGTTCCCGGATCAAGCACGGATTCCGGAACCTGCTGCAATCCTACACCCATAATTTCAGCTATGCGAAGTTGCAGATAGGGAAACAGGTTTCTGACTCCGGCTTCGGTTCCGTTCACCCAGTGAAGCACTTTTTCAGAAAATGCGAAAAGCTCGTCATTGGGTTCTCCTTCCTGAATAATCTGCGAAACCAGCTCAAGAAAAGCCATACACAGGGCCATTCTGTTGAAATCAGCGTTAAGCCGGGCCGTACTGAACCGCGTTTCGGCATCTTTGAAGGTCTGAACGGAGCGTGTGTTTTTGTAATAGTATCCAAGATTGAGGACCGAGCCGTAGCCCATCAAACCTGCGTATTTATTTTTTTTCCGTTTGATACCGCGCATCAGAACAGCCATCCTGCCGTGTTCCCGGCTGAAAAAAGTAATGATCTTGCTGGATTCCTTGAAATCAACGGCTTTCAGCACAATGACCGGAGACTCGGTGAGCATAGGGTGATGGAAGATTCCGTTTAATTTTACACGTTCATGAGTCGTAGCGGATCCAGTTCCGGTCTTCGAGAACCTGAACAAGCGCAGGTAGAAATGTGACGGCTGCAAGAAGCGTCATACCGATGCCGATAATCGCCAGCAGCCCGATGGAGTAGAGCCCCGGATGCATGGTAAACAACAGGCCGGCAAAACCAAGCATGGTTGTAAACGAGCCGATGGTAATATGCTGCCCCGTACTGGACAAGACGTTCCACATACTTTTCGGGCCTTCTTCCCTGTAACGGCTGGCCAGGTGGACACCGTTATCGTTTCCGATACCCAGAATGGCCGGCAGTGTTACCAGATTATAGAAATTAAAACTCAGCCCGAAGAGAATCATAATAAAAAACAGCCAGGACAAACCCACCACGAGCGGCAGCATAGATATCACCGTCCAGCGAAACGAGCGGAACGACAGATACATCATCAGCATAATCATTAAAAAGGTGGCCGTAACCATGATAAAACTCTCTTCGTGCATCAGGTCGAGCATGCTTGCGGCTACAATGCTGGTACTTGCGCTGTAAAAGACCTCGTTCTCTTCGGTTTCAATGCGGCCTATCTCATTTTTAAAAGCGATGGAGTTGCGTCCGTCACTCAGACTGACGTTAGGGTAGATCATCACGAACTCACCGATATCGCCGTCACGGGTTACGAAGCGCTGCGTAAGGTAGTCCGGAAGAAGGTTGAAATCGAGCGGTTCTGTAGCCTGGGAGGCACGCCGGAGCCGGTCGAGATCTTCATCTTCCTGATCCCGGATAAACGGATCGTTCAGAAGTTCTCTGATATCAGCCAAGCGGGAAAGCTTATGCTGTTCGGCCTCTTCATGAACGGGGAACCTCTCCTGAAGCGCTTCTACGTCCAGGATTTTGGTATCCTCTCCGCTTTCGGCCTTTACCTTTCTTATGGCGCGTAAAATGCGGTCCACTTCTTCATGCGAATCGGCTACAACATAGGCTGGATTTCTGCGATTAGAGGCTGATCCTTCGGCATCCCGGCTGAGATCACGGAAACGCTCAAATTCGGCAAATTCGGGCTCAAGCGCCCCGAAATCATATTCAAATTTCAGCTTGTCTGTATTAAAAAGCACGAATACGATGATCGCAAGGCCCGTGGCCAAAATTGTGCGCGCGAAGGGATAGCGGCGCGGAGGCTTTTTCACAAAAACTACATCCCCGTTGTTACGGTTAATGAGAATCCAGTTAAACTTTTCGAAAAGGACGATAAAGGCGGGAAGCAAATACATCATAGCAATGTAAGCCAGCACTATCCCGATCCCGGCAATGAATCCGAATTCGGAGAATCCTCTGAAATCGGCATAGATTAATACAAACAGGGCAATGGCCGTGGTAACGGCACTGGTCATTATGGCCCGGCCGGAGGAGTCGTAGGTCTCTTCAAGGGCGGCCCCGATTTCAAGTCCCGCTGAGCGTTTCTCCAGATACCGGGCATAAAAATGAATGCCGTAGTCGATGCCGAGGCCGAACAGAATCACAAAAAGAACCGACGTCATTGTGTTCAGCACGCCTAACACCAGATAGGTAATCCCGAACGTCAGGGCAAGGCTGATTACAAGCGGAATCCCGATAATGATGATAGAAACCGGAATTCGTTTTATGTGGCTCAAAAAACCTTTACGCCTTTCAATCTCCGAACCACGGCGGTAATTGATGTAGGTTTTGATGAAGAAATAGAGCATCACCAAAAGCATCACACTACCGATTCCCGTTGAAAATGAGTTAAGCACATCATCCATTATAGAATCAATTTCCATAAGATGGCGCTGCAAACGTCCTCCCCCCTTTACAATCATATCAGGGTGATAGGAAGCCGGATTCATCTCTTCAATCAACTGATCATAATCCCGGAACAAATGCCGTAAAAAACGAAGATCACTGCGCGAGCCTGTCGGTATAAAACGCAGCAACATGGCCGTACTGTCTGCATTGATGGGGTAGCGGTCGGGAATCAGCTCATTGTACAGCTCCTGAAAATTACGCCCGCGGTCTTCGTCCTCCCAGTCATCGTCATCATCAAAATCAACAAAAAAGGGATTGGCCTCCAGTTTTGCTTCTTCAATTTCATCTTCAAGAAAAAGCTCAAGCTCGTCGAGCTCGCTGTCGGTTGCCAGATAAAGGGCGTAATCCTTAAGAATTTCGGTTTCACGGGTGTACTCGAAGCGTGAAAAATAAGGCATACCCGTTCGCTCATAGATCAGCTCCATGCTTTTCGGGATGATATCCTCGGCGAAGGCTTTATTGGCTTCAAAGCTGGGAGAACTGATTACAACCTGCATCTCGGTTTCACCGCCGACTCTCTCCTGCAAACGTTCAAGGGCCACCACATTAGGATGAGTGGGCGGAAGCAGATTTGCGATATCGGTATCTACAGTCAGACGAATAGCAAACGAAGTGGAAACTACCGCCACAATCAGCGCTATCAGAATAGTGAACTTCGGGTGTTTGTAGTTAAACCTGAGTACAGGCTTTAGTAATCTGAGAATAAAATCCATTTATATATGGTGATGTTTTGCCTTAAAGACTTAGCGTTCAACGAACCTGCTCAGGATTTCATTTCATGGGGCTTTTGTGCACAAAGTCGAAGTTGGTTACTTAGATTTATGCCTGTGGTTTCAATTTGAATTCGGAATTTTCTATCCACGTACAGCAAATACAATCCTTCTCATTCAAACGAAACCGGTCATCAAGTATTTTTAACCGGACAATGAAATCAAAACGATAAAATAAACAAAGTTTCCCATGATTAGCCCCATCGATTTAGAAAGTTAAGGGGCTTCTTTTTGTTCTTGTTCTGCCCGGTCACAAACATCCTGAAGCAGATTGTCTATCCGGGATATATGCCGGTTCCAATCCAGGTGGCCGATAATTCCTTGAAGCGTGGCTTTGGGCAGAGGCTTGACCTTCCCGAGTAATAACCGCCTCATTTTTTTGAAAAGATCGTCTTCATCCTTGTAAAAAACCGGAGCGTGCAGCAAAGGTTCTTTCAGCGTTTCCGGAATTAGCTCGGGATAGGTCAGCGCATCCGGCACAATGGGATGGCATCCGCACCAAACGGCTTCCATCAGGGCGGTACAGAAAAATTCATAGCGGGATGTAGAAAGCACGATATCCCCCTGATGCAAAAGTTCGGCATAAAACTGAGGGTCCGAAACATAACCGTAATGAAGAATGCGGTCGCCGTAGCGGTCACGAAGCTGACGCAGCTCCACGCGCTCGTTCTGAAGCTGATCGCCGGCAAGAATCAGGTCGAAATCGCATTCGGCATCGTCAAGCCTGTTTATGATGCGGTTGAACATCTCAGGGTTCCGGTCGTACTCCCAGCGCTGATTCCAGACAACCACAGGTGCCCGTTTCGGTTTTTCAGGAGGTGTTTTTCGGTCAAGGATTTTCAAATCAAGGCCCGGATGCACCACCTGACTTTTTGAGCGAATGTCTTCAATCAAATCAAGATACTTTCGCTCCGAATACTTCTTCAGAAACTGGGGCAGCGCGTTAAAAAACTCCTCGAAGTGAAAGTGCGATGAAAACCATAGTTCATCGGCCACAAGGGCGCTCAAATAATTGATGTAGCAATAGGTTTCATCCCGCTCTTCCCCAAGCGGAAGCGGCATCGTTAGCTGATTTTCATGCATATACATCACGCAGGGAGTGTGGGCAAACCGCGGATTGGTCAGGGCGATAAATGCCGGCAGGTTGGTCATGGAACTGGCCAGAATTAAATCGATGGGTGCATCTACCGAACGGGTTTCTTCGGCCAGGCTTACGGCCCCTCCGCTCATGCGCCATTTCCAGGAAATATCGCTCAGACTCACCGTGAAAACCTGATGCCCGGAATGCCTGCTGAATCCTTCCATAAAGGCTTTGTGGGAGCCGCCTGAATAGGGTTCGAGGTAAAGTATATTCATATATCGGGTGGAATTTTCGGGCGTCATGGTTTGAAATAACAGCGATACTATATTCGCAATTTTTAAGGCGAATACAAACAGCCGGTATATGCTCGGCAGGTTTTATCTCAGGGTGATGCCGTCATGTTTTCGGCCTCAGGCAAGCTGTACGCAAGCACAACGCCGGCGAGCATCATGAGCGCAAAAAAACCGATCAGCCAGGCAACGCCCATCAAATCTGCAATGAAACCCAATGCGGCCGACGCAACCGTTATAATTCCGACCAGCGTATTGCTTACGGCCACATAGAGCGGACGTTCTGTTTCCGGAGCCGCATCCACGAGATATGTTTTTCGGCCGAGACGAATTCCCGCATGGGCAAATCCGGCAATAAAGAACACTCCTGAAAAAGCCCACGCATTATGCCACGATTCCGGCAAGATCAGAAAACTAAGGGCCAGGGCACATCCGGCCATCCCCACAAGTCCGCCCGAAGCCATCACCAGACGGCTTGATCTGTCCGAAAAGCGTCCCCAGAAATAACTGCTGAGCACCATAGCAAGGCTGTTGAAGATCATGAAGAGTCCCAGTCCGCTGATGTCGGCACCTGTAATATCGCGGGCGAATATAGAATAAAAAGGTATTACGAGCATCACGCTGAGCAGCATAGCTCTGGCCAGTATAAACCGGGTGAAGCTTTTCTGCGCTTTGAGCAGCTTCCACCCTTCCCTGGATTCCTGCAGAGCGTTCCGGCTTCCATCCGTAGCCCCCGGGTACTCTTTTATAAAGGCGAAAAACAGAGCGGCTACAAACCATAAAGCCGCAGCAACAAGCAACAGGGTTATATACAGGGTGATGTCTTCGCCTTCTCCGATGTAATTATACAGATAATACCCGGCCGCAAGCGTGAGCAGTCCACCGGCGGTTGCGCGCACAGAAAGCAGCGTTCCGCGCTTACCTTTTGGAATGGTTTTGGCGAGAACATCTTTAAAACTGACCGAACCTACGCCGCTGCTGAGGCTGAAGATCAGCAGAAATACGAGAATCGCTATGCCGGCCGTGATTCCTTCAAACAGCAAAGCCGACAACGCCATAAGCACAAGGGCCAGAGCCTGTATGGTACCGGCCGTAACCCAAAACCACTTTCGGACTTTAAAGGTGCGAATTCGTCCTGAAATCACCAGTTGGGGGAGCAGCGATCCGCCCTTGCTTACCGGTACGAGAAATCCGCTCAGTCCCGCCGGCGCTCCGAGAGCAGATAAAAGCCAGGGCAGCACAAGACCCGGACTGGCTATTTGTTCCGCAAGCTTGGTAGAGGTTCCGTTAAGGGCGTTAAGCATGAAATTACCCGGCGCTTCTTTGCAAGCACTCTCGGGTATGGCTTCACAGGCGTTGTCGTCATCCTCGGTTATAAACTCATATAAATTCTGAGCTGTCCGGCTTCTGTGTAATGAGTTTTCGGTGTCCCCTGTCACTTTCATGCTTAAGGTTGTTGAAAATCAGGATAGTTGGCAGTTAGGAGCTGGTTTGAAATGTAATTGAAGACAGCGATTTAGTCACCGGAAACATTTGCTGTGGGTTTTTGATCAAGATGATACCTAAGAGCCATCCTGATACAAATCATCAATTGTTTCCGGGGTATGGGTTCTGAAACCGGAAACACCACCGCACGGTTTCCTTCAAAGTTCAGCTCATCGCAAAAAATCGATCTGAATGTATCAATCAAGGTGGTATTACAGCTTACGTACATTCCGATTTGATCAGGAGTCTTGGGCTTCCAGTCAATTCTAATTGTTGTTCCACTTTTTGTTTCTGTAGTCAGAAAGGCGGGCTCGCCCCATTTTAACGTTTCCTTCAGATTGCCAACTCCGTCCGTAGCTTCGGCGACCTCTTAAATCAGTTTGCGAAGACGTTCCATCTTCGGTTTGATGTGGTCGGGATAAGAATTGAATTTCTGTGCGACTTCAGGTTCCATGATAAAAAGCTATGCTCATATCTGTCCGCCGGAAAACGTTTGACCTTCAGGGTACCATAAGAAAGGCTTATTTCATTCCGCTCCAAACGTTGGCTTTGGCAATTATACGTTCAATATATTCCTGTTTTGCATGTGTATATGCATCCCGGTCGGTTTCGTACCGGTTCATCATTTCTCGCTTTAACACTGCGTACCTTTGGGCTTCTTCGGGATGATTTTTCATATAGTCATGAAAAAGTAATTCCGATTGAAAGTCTTCCGGTTTTCTGATATGTACGTGATGGGTTCTCTTCTTCCCGAAAGGAGGCATTCCTTTCACAAAAAACATGCGATCAGTTGCAGGATTATCGCTCCAAAACACGTAATACAACGATTCCAGAGGCTGAATAAAACGCTTCCATACGTGTTGATCATTACACATGAGGCACATATCAATAACCGGCTTGGCGGGCATGCCGGGAATGGCTGTACTGCCGAAGTGTACAATGGAAAAATTGATATCAGCAGGTATTACCGAGTGTATTCGCTTGCGTTCAGCCTGAAATAAGGCCGGCCATTCGGGATTATATTCTACTATTTCAATACGATCTTCATCTGCATTGCTCCAGCGCTCTCCGTCATGTGTTACGTTGAAGTTCATAGGAAAATGTTATCAGAAGAGGAATGAAAAAGCCGTCATCAATCCATCGTACTTCCAATCACTCCGCTGCAAGGCTTGGATGACCGAATACGCGGCGGAGGACATCGGTAGTTCGTTTGATGGGATCTTTACGGATGGCGCGCTCTTCTTCTTCAAGAAGCATAAACAAGCCGTTAGTAGCTCTCGTGGTGGTGTAAGATGCCAGGTCGGTTTCTACCGGCTGAACAAATGGAATCCGGTTGTACTGAGTTACGATATCATTCCAGTGGCGGGTGGCCATGGTGCCGGCAAGTGCATCTTCAATAACCGGTTTGAACAATGTATGTAATTCACCTGACGTGGTGCGCCTCAGGTATTCGGTAGCGGCATTGGGTTCACCGCGCAGAATCTCAAAACCGTCCTGAATGGTCATTTCCCGCACGGCGGCCCGGAAAACCGGAGCGGCTTGTTTCGAGGCTTCTTCAGCTGCCCGGTTCAACGTTGTGATAAAATCATCTACCAGACTGTTGAACCCGAGATCCCTGAGGGTGTTCTCCCCCCGGCGTGCTTCAGGCGGAAACATGATGAAAAGATCGGCGTTTTCCAGAAAGCCGCCCGGTTGAGAAGCAGTGTCGGCCGCCCGCGACGCCCCTACCTGAAGCGCCTCCTTCAATCCGCTGACCACTTCCGATTCCGTTAGCGGCCGAACCTGATCGGAATTTTCCAGAAACTCACTCAGTTCTGCACATGAAAACATTATGAACAGAAGCGGTGTAAGACATAGCACTGCAATAGTTTGACGCCGTTTATACTTCATTCTTTATCTATAATTTGTTGACGTTGAGAAAATCGAATAGCAAAGATAGCTAAACCCCGTCAGAAACTTAATCTGAATTACCCTTATTCGGGACTATCCACTACACCTGCTTTGAAACAATTTTGCGGTTAAACAAATAAAGCAAGATTCCGATTACCCCCGTCTGAAACACGAAGGTTGCGAAAGAATAAAGATCAAACGGATTAAACCACGTATCCGGGGCGAACACGAACGCCGACTGATACAGCCACCAGCCAAGCAAAATGGCCGCTTCGGCCGGAACCACATATTTGATGAGGAACGTCCATACATGGTGAATCCCACGCTGCGTTTCTCCGGCACAGAGGATGTTCTTGGAGAAATCGGCCGCACCGTAGCGGATGATAGCCAGGGAAATGAAAAATCCGGATACCATCAGCCCAACACCCCACACAAAATCCTGATTGGCAAAAATATCAAGAGAAAGTGCAGAGGGAATGCCGAAGATGAAGCCGGCCCCGCATACGAATCCGGTTGCTTTGCTTCGCATCCATCCGCTATCCACCAGAACTTTGGTTGCAAGTTCAATCATGGCAATCAGGCTGCTGAAGGCTGCAAAGGTAAGGGCAAGGAAGAAAAGTATGGCAAATATGCGGCCGCCGGGAATTTCGAGGAAAAGCTGCGGCATCCAGATAAAGGTTAAGCCGGTTGAGGCCGGGCCTGATGTCTGCATGACTTCCACAATCTGCGCCTGCGTCATTCCGGCCCCGAGAATGGCAAAAACGGTCGCAAAAATGGTAACGGCCGCCCAAAGCGACACCAGATTATTACCTATTCCGGTCTGAAAGGCACTGGTGATAATCCGGTCGCTTTTACGCATATAGGCGCCGTAGGTAAGAATCAGTCCCCATCCGGCTCCGGTATCCCATGCGTTTTGGGTGAGGGCCTCCAGCCAGATTCTGCCGTTGGTGATCGTGCTCCAGTCGGGCGTAAAGAGATAGGCTACACCCGCTCCGCTTCCCGGCAGGGTGATAGCACGAATTCCGGCAAGTAATAAAATAACAAGAAGTGTAGGCACCAGAATCAGATTTACCCGCTCGATCATCTTCACGCCTTTTAGAACCACAAGCCCGGCAAGCATGATGGCGAGGGCGTGGAAAATGGACGGGGTGAGGCCCGCCTGAAACCCGTCCCAAACCTGATTAGCCGTTTCCGTGGAATCGGGCAGCGGCACAAACAGTGATTGCAGCAGATAATAGATGCACCAGCCGGTAACCACGCTGTAGTAAAACATAATGGCGGTGGCTACAAAGCCGATAAATCCGCCCATCCAGGCAAACTTCTCGCCAATCAGTTTCATGAACGAGCCGACCACTCCGCGCCGCCCGTTTCGTCCCATCGCATATTCGGCTATGATAAGAGGAATGGACCACAGCATAAGTGAAATAACCCAGGCCAGAATAAAAACGCCCGAGCCGTCGTCCCCTCCGCTCTGTGCGGCAATGCGCGGAAACCGCCAGATATTTCCCGTACCCACGGCAATACCCAGCACGCTGATGATCAATCCCCATTTGCTTGTAAACCTCTGAAGGGCCTGCTTCGCTTCGCTCATAAAACCACAGTTCGGTTAAGAATCAACAAATACCAACAAAAATAAACAGGTGGATATTAGGGCATTCCTGTCACTTCATCAAGCAGGGCTTGTTCGTCGGGGTGAGCCACTGCGTTACGATATTCGCGCAGTAAGTGTATGGATTGCTCGTCGCCGGCACGGGCGAGACCGCGGATAGCGTGCATGCGGTTGGCAACATAGGGGTCATCCAGGGTGTTGCGGTATAGCTCATAAGCCTGATCGGCAAGACGCCCTTCCCACCTGCGCCCGGAAATAAAGGTAAGCGCATCGGATTTGTAGGAGAAATCACCGGGCTGCGCCGCCATTTTCATGAGCAAAATAAAAGCCTCATCGGACCCGATGAATTGAAGGGCTTCCACCACGGCACTTCTGATTACCTGATTCCAGGAATAGACATCATGAAAAGGCTCAATGGTTTCGAGGGCGTCCTCATATCCGGCAGCGGCGTACTGTTTGAGGGCCTCGGCGCTAACGAAATAGCTTGTATCCGAAATGGCTTCACGAAACCGCTCCTGAACCTCTTCTCTGTCCCTGAATTGCTGCAATACACGAAGCGCATTACGACGAACTTCATAATGCGGTTGCTGATCATAATCGGCCTGCATTGCGTGATTATAAACGTTTTCATCATCTGTTCCCGCAAGCATCCGAAACGCTTCGGCTCTCAGGGGATGAAGGCTGTCGCTCTGCGTCATCTCAAGTAGTGCATCCACATGTTCGGCTACCTGATTGTGCACTTCTATATACTGAAGCGTATAAAAACGGGTAGCCGGTTCGGGATGAGTTAAGCGAGAAATTATCTGTTCGGATGAAAGCATTGTACGACGCTCGGTAAGCTGTACGCCCGCCGGATCAAAGATAACGTCAAGCACTTCAGAGTCGGTTTCAAAAGTGAAGCGGTTTACCGCATCCGTTATGCTGATTGCCTCGGTGTGCCGGCCGTTCTCGGTGATGATTTCCAGTTCGGATTCCAGCCTGAACAGCGGCTGACGATCGGTGTTGTGAATCTGTGAAATCTCAACATTGAGCGCTATGTCGCCCTCGTTTTCTTCCTGCTGAAAGGCGATATGCAGTTCGGGATGGCCCGGCTCATAAAACCACTGATCAAAAAACCAGTGCAGCGACTGTCCGGTTTCCTGTTCAAAGATGTGCTGCACATCACGCATATCCACGGCCTGAAATTCAAAGGTGTGCAAAAAATTATGGAGGCCCGCCCACCAGATTTCTTCCCCTGTTATGTTATGAAGCATTCCCAGAATTTGCCCGGATTTCGCGTAAGTGTGCCGGTCGTACATATCCTCCGGCTCGGTGTACTGATTAAAAATAACCGGACGCCGGTAATCCTGAGCCTCAGCGAAATAATCCTCTTTATGATTAAGGCTGTGCCACATGGCCTGTTCGTACCCAAGGCTGTCGCGTTTGTACAGGGTCTCAAAATAATTAGCGAATCCTTCATTAAACGGCAGGTTTGCCCAGTCCCTGCAGGTTACCAGATTTCCGA
>PXDL01000046.1 GCA_003566395.1 Balneolia bacterium
TATGTTTTCCGGACCGATTCGCTTTTGTCGTATTTCCAGAAGCTGCCGGTATGTTCCAGCATGGTTCCGGTCATGGAGTCTATGGTGTGGTCGGGTTTCCAGTTCCAGTCGTTGCGGGCGACGGAGTCATCAATCCGGTCGGGCCATGAATCTGCGATGGCCTGACGATAATCGGGCGCGTAGCTGATCGCGAATCCGGGGATGTGTTGCTGAATTGAAGCTGCAAGCTCGGCGGGCGTAAAACTCATACCGGCAATATTATAGCTGGTTCGAATTTTGAGCGAAGCTGCCGGGGCGTGCATAATATCGATGGTGGCTTTGATAGCGTCATCCATGTACATCATCGGCAGGCGTGTGTGCTCATCCAAAAAGGAGGTGTAATCTTCACCCTGCACCGCTTTATGATAAATATCTACGGCGTAATCGGTTGTGCCTCCGCCCGGCATCGACTTATAGCCGATAAGACCCGGATAGCGAACACTTCGCACATCCACACCGAAAACCCTGTGATAATACGCACACCATTGTTCTCCGGTAAGTTTATTGATGCCGTACACGGTGGTCGGGTTGCATGCGCTTGACTGAGGCGTTCCGTCCGAAATGGCGTCGGGGCCAAAAACAGCAATTGAGCTGGGCCAGAATACCCGTTCAAGCTTGAGGTCGCGGGCCGCATTTAATATGTGATGCAGGCTGCCGATGTTTAGCTTGCGTGCGAGCGGAATGTCTTTTTCCGCTCGGGCCGAAAGCAAGGCCGCCAAATGATAAATGATGGTAATGTTATGCTTTTTGATGAGCTCATGCAGCCGCTGTT
The DNA here is from genome assembly GCA_003566395.1 of Balneolia bacterium. Taxonomy (GTDB): domain Bacteria; phylum Bacteroidota; class Rhodothermia; order Balneolales; family Cyclonatronaceae; genus Cyclonatronum. Next base: position 812 of record PXDL01000046.1, read on the forward strand.
CATCGGTTACATCAAGCAGCTCAAAAGGGCCGTCCCTTAAAGCGTCTTCCGGTTCGCGGATATCGGTTGCGATTACGTGCCCGCTGCCGTAAATCTCACGAAGCCGGGCCGTAAGCTCAACGCCCAGCTGTCCGCATGCCCCGGTTACAAGTATGTTGGTTGTCATGAAAAGTGAAATTATTGATGTCGAATCATAAAATAATTAAATCACGCCAAGCTTTTTGCCGATTGTTGTGAAAGCTTCAATGGCGCGGTCCAGGTGCCGGCGCTCATGCACGGCCGAGAGCTGTACGCGAATGCGGGCTTCACCCTTGGGTACTACCGGATAGTAAAATCCGATCACATAAACACCCTCGTTCAGAAGCTCGGAGGCGAATTCCTGAGCCACATTGGCATCGTAGAGCATAATGGGTACAATCGGGTGTTCACCGGGTTTAATGTCGAAACCGGCATCGGTCATATTACTTCGAAAATAGCGGGTGTTCTCTTCAAGCTTGTCGCGCAGTTCGGTGGTTTCGCTCAGCAACTCAAGAACCTTAAGCGAAGCCCCGGCAATAGAGGGAGCCAAAGTATTGGAAAACAGATATGGCCGCGATCGCTGACGCAGCAAATCAACAATTTCCTGATGCGCACAGGTGAAGCCGCCGAGTGCTCCGCCCAGGGCTTTTCCGAGCGTGCCGGTGATAATATCCACACGGCCCATAACGTCGAGGTGTTCGTGAACGCCCCGACCGGTTTTACCCATAAAGCCGGTGGAGTGGCATTCGTCACTCATAACCAGAGCATCATATTTATCGGCCAGATCACAGATTTCATCCAGCCGGGCGATGGTGCCGTCCATCGAAAACACGCCGTCGGTTGCTATAATACGGGTTTGAGCACCGGAGGCCTCTTTCAGCTTCTCCTCAAGATCGGCCATGTCGTTATGCTTGTAGCGGAAACGCTGCGCTTTGCACAAGCGGATGCCGTCAATAATTGAAGCGTGATTAAGCTGATCGGAAATGATTGCATCATCCGGACCCAGTAAAGGTTCGAAAAGGCCGCCGTTTGCATCAAAGGCGGCGGCGTACAAAATGGTGTCGTCGAAGCCGAGAAACTCGGCGAGAGCTTTTTCAAGATTTTTATGTACGGTCTGCGTACCGCAAATAAAACGTACCGACGACATCCCGTAACCGTATTCATCAATGGTTTTTTTTGCCGCTTCAATTACGCCCGGATGTGAGGAAAGCCCTAAATAGTTGTTGGCGCAAAAGTTAAGCACGCCGTCCATTTTCGTTGTTTTGATCTCCGCGCCCTGGGGGGAGGTGATCACGCGCTCTTCCTTGTAAAGTCCGTCATTTTTTATCTGCTGAAGCTCTTGCTGCAGTCTTTTCTGAAAATCGCCGTACATATTTTTTTTGGTTGATTTACGAATGTCGAATTCAAATTCCGGGCCCGTGCTCATTCCGTTTGAACAGGGAGGATATATTACGATGATGATCACCATATTTCTGTCTCTTCCTGTCCTGGAAAAAAGCTAAGCTACTCCGGTATAAACCGGTATCGGAAGGATAAGGTTCAGCTGAGGCAATACCCCGGGCGTCCGAAACCGTGGCCAAAAGTATGAAAAATATCAGTGAGTTTCCTTTTTTGATGTCCGCATTGCAGCTGTATGTAAACCCGAAGCAGGATGAAAATGATATTCCATATTCTTATATTGAGGTTAGAATTATAGAGATGGTTGACTACCAATCCCGGCCGTACATCCACGGGTGCCAAACGCAAGGCAGGTTCGTATGGATAACAAAGAAAATGAAAGCAGCAACAAGCTAAGTAAATGGGGACTCTTCATCGGGCCGCTGCTTTTTCTCACGATGGTTTTGATAACGCCGCCCGACGGGCTTGAGCCTGAAGCCTGGTTTGTCGCGGCCACCGGTATTCTTATGGCCGTTTGGTGGGTTACCGAAGCTTTGCCCATACCGGCAACTGCGCTTCTCCCGATAATTCTGTTTCCGGTTCTGGATGTCGGCAGCGTGGCCGATGCAACTCAGCCTTTCGCAAATCCGCTGATCTATTTATTCATGGGCGGTTTTATCATCGCTCTGGCTCTGGAAAAAACGAATCTTCACAAGCGCATCGCCCTGAACATCGTTACGCTAGTGGGTACCCGGCCGACTTCCATAATTATCGGGTTTATGATCGCCGCCGCATTTCTGAGCATGTGGGTTAGCAACACGGCAACGGCCATGATGATGTTGCCCATCGCCCTGTCTATCATAGGCCTTGTTGAATACAAGAAGGACATCAAAGCCGGAGAGCTGCAAACCAATTTCGGTATGGTCATGCTGCTTTGTCTGGCGTATGCCTGTAATATAGGTGGAATCGGGACCCTCATCGGAACACCGCCGAATGCTTTAATGGCCGGTTACATGCTCGATAACTATGATGTGGAAATCGGGTTTGCCCAGTGGATGACCATAGGAGTTCCGCTGGTGATTGTAGCGCTTCCCATTGTATATCTGATACTTACCAAGGTTATTTACCCGATAAAAATTAAAGAAATTCCCGGCGGTGATAAGGTGATACGGGAAGAACTCAGCAAGGCGGGTCGGATGAGCAGGGAGGAGCTGATGGTGGCCGTTGTATTTATTCTTACGGCCTCTTTATGGTTATTCAGACCGCTGCTGGAACCGTATATCCCCAATCTTTCCGACACCGGAATCGCAATTTTCGGAGCTGTGCTGATGTTCATGCTTCCGGTCAATTTCCGAGAATTTCAGTTTGTGCTAAGCTGGGATGATGCGAAGCGGCTGCCCTGGGAAGTGCTTATTCTCTTTGGCGGAGGTCTCAGTCTGGCGGCGGCTATCACCGATACCGGCCTTGCAACCTGGATCGGTTCGGGCCTCAGCGATCTTGACTGGATTCCCATCTTCGCCCTGTTAATCGTTTCATTAGTTGTGATCATCTTTCTTACCGAGGTTACCAGTAATACAGCCACAGCCGCAGCTTTTCTTCCTATTCTGGCCTCCGTAGCCATTATGATGGGGCATGACCCGCTGCTGCTTGCCGTCCCCGCCGCAATCGGGGCGAGCTGTGCCTTTATGCTGCCGGTAGCAACTCCGCCGAACGCCATAGTGTACGGCAGCGGACTTGTAAGCATCCCACAAATGGCCCGGGCCGGATTTATGATGAACCTGCTGATGGTTTTCCTGATTTCAGCCGCAATGTATTTGTTGATAGGCTATGTGTTCGGCGTTACGTTTTAGAA
>PXDL01000573.1 GCA_003566395.1 Balneolia bacterium
CCATTAAATAAAGAGGAAATTCAACAAACGTTGATCTTGAACGAGCAGCAACAGGAGCTTGCTGAATTATTTGACTTTTGATAGGCCGGGTGTCCCAATGAGGAAAACAGGAAAAAGACAACAGACGTTTCTTATTTCACCAGCATCATTTTTCGGCTAAGGGTGATGCCGTCTGCCTGAAGCCGGTAGATATACATACCCCCTGCAAGCCCTGATGCATCGAACAAAAACTGATAAGATCCCGCAGACTGTCTGCCGTGTACAAGAGATGCAACCCGCCGGCCCGTGATATCATAAACATTAAGGCTAACATCAGCGTCATGGTCGAGAGAATAGGGAATTCGGGTAGTAGGATTAAAAGGATTCGGATAGTTTTGAAGTAGTTTTATGGTCAGCGGCACCTCGGCTTCAGATTCCCGGATATTTACGGCTCTGGGCGATAGCGATGTAAGCCGCGTACCGGCCTTATTGCCGGCGCTAAGAAAATTGCCTCCCAAAATCAGCCGGTCTCCAAATTCCGCCGAACTGTAAATAATGTTTCCTGACCCTGTTCCAACACTTTCCCATTCCCCTGATGTCTGATTCCACCTGGCGATGTTCGAAAGGGGAGTATCGCCGGAAGCACTGAAGAAACCATAGAACAGCAGCTCACCCTCATACACAGTGATATTCCACGGATTGTTATTGAACCCGTTGCCCAATGGGGCGTATTCTTCAGTTTCCGGATCAAAAACGGCCGCTCTTATCAGCGGCATTCCATCCATTGTTTGCTGGAAGTTACCTCCAAGATAAATCTTACCCTGATGCTCCCGCATCGCTATTAGTAGTCCGGATATACCGGCACCGGCTTTATTCCAAAGCCCGGTGTTTTCATCCCACCACGCCATGTTTCCGGTTGTAAGCTCGCCTGAAGAGGAGAAAAAACCACCGGCAAACAAGCGGCCGTCATAACTCAGCATTGAGTTTACCAATCCGTTAACTCCGAGACCAAGCGGGTTCCAGACACCGAGTTCCTCATCCCAGACAGCTATATTGTTTAGAGTTACACCTGCGCTGCTTGTAAAACTCCCGGCAGCAACAAGCCGGCCGTTATGCATGGTAAACGAAGTAACACCCCCGGCGTCTATTCCCGCCCCAAGCGGCTTCCAGTTCTGTGCATCTTCATCCCATTCTGCTACGCGATTGAGAGTTACACCGGCCGAAGATGTAAACATACCACCCGCGAAGAGTCTCTCTTCATCGATAAAGAGGACATCCACACGATTGTTGAGATCACCCAGCGCTTCCCATTCGCCGGTATCGAAGCGAAAACGGGCAGCTCCACGGGCCAGGATATTCCCAACACGTGCAAAACTTCCACCAATCACCAGATCCCCGTTGAAGTTTACGACAGATCGGACAGCATCATCCACTCCGGTGCTCGAGACCGATATTTCACCAAGCGGCTCTATTTCAGCCCCGCTAAGAACCGCAACATGATTGATTGTTCCGGCACTATTCCAGAAACGACCTGTAAAGAGCACATCACCATTCCATTCAAGAAACGTTTCCACACCGAACACCATAATATCTGCGCCCGGAACCTCTTCCCATGCTTCTCCTGAAAAAACCGCAAGTGCCTGAACCGGTGTGGTTCCGGACTGGGAAAAATTGCCGGATGCGTATAAGTTACCATGTGCAGAGCCCAGACGGCTGACCAGGCCATTGAAACCGCTGCCGGGTGCCGGAGACCATGAGCCGGAATCGGGATCAAATACGGCAACCCGGTTGTAGCCTCCCGTGCTAAATGCTCCCCCAGCATATAATTTCCCGTTATGCGCCGTAAGAGTTTGCACTACATCTGGAAGCCCGTTTCCCACACTTCTCCAGACACCTTCCGAATCAAGCTTAGCAACCCGCTGGGTAATATTTGGAGAACTCAGGATGAAACTGCCGGCCGCGTACAGTTCGTCATTAAAGACAGTCATATCGAGAACTACATTATTAAAACCTGCCCCGACTTGCACCCAGTCTGTTCCGTCGAACCGGGCTACACGGTTTATAGATACTCCATCACCATTTGACGTGAAGAAGCCTCCGGTGTAAAGAGACCCGTTAAAGCTAACCATGGTATAGACCGTTAGATTGAGACCTGACCCAACCGGCATCCATTGTTGAGAGGCTTCATCCCAGCGGGCAACGTTAGACAGCGGAGTATTACCGCTTGCACTAAGAAAGCCGGCTGCGTACAATTCACCATCGTGCACGGTTAAGGCAAAAACTCCTACACCCAGAAACCCGGCCCCTACAGGATGCCAGCTTTGGGTACCGGCATCCCAACGTGCTATCCGGTTCAGTCGGTTTTCACCATCGAAGTATTCAAAAAATCCTCCGACATAAAGTTCTCCTTTGAATTCAACAGCGCTTCGTACCGTATGGTCGAACCCTCCCATACGGAAGAAATTATCATATCGCTGATCTTCATCATTTGCAGGAAGCAGAGGAGAAAAGAAATATTGATCGGATCCGGTCTCTGCTTCATGTATAAAATCAGCTATCGGAACCTGAGCATGCACAGAAAAAGCAGATATGGTAGATATGAGAACTATTGTAGCTACCACGGCTGCAACAAGGGTATTTAATTTTTCCATGTTCATCGAGAGTTAGATACTTTGTTGGCTGATATAATGAGCGCGTTAGCTCATAAAGACTTAGCAAAACCGTTGTTTTGACCGTCTTCCGCCATGTCGGCACTGAACACGACCTAAAGCTTCCGGTTTATCAAAGCCTCCCCATAGATTGATGTTATTTTACATTCAAATAAAATAACGGAAATAAATATAGGCACCCATAGCTATATATTTCAACAAGTAAGCCCTAAATAATTTCGCACTTCTCACAAAGTATAATCGAAACCCTCAGACAAAAAAAAGGCCATGTGGTTAGCATGGCCTGGTAAGTTATTTTAAAAGAATTGATATCAGTTCTTCAATGTGATATCCAGCTTGATTTCAGCATTCGACAACACTTTCGAAACCGGACATCCTTCCTTTGCGCCGTTGGCGATGTCCATAAATTTATCTTTTGCGATACCGGGCACCACGGCTTCAGATATTAATTTGATGGTGGTGATTTTCGGGCCGTCAGACATATCCAGTGTTACTTCCGCTTTTGTAGATACAGAAGTTGGTTTATGTCCCGCCTTGTCCAGTTCATTGGATAGCGCCATGGAGTAGCACCCTGCATGGGCAGCGGCTATTAACTCCTCGGGATTGGTGCCTTTTCCGGTTTCGAAACGTGACCCAAATGAATACTGCGTATCAAATGAACCACTTTCTACTTTCACATTTCCGCCACCCTGTTTCAGGTCGCCTTTCCATACGGCAGTTGCTGATCTTACCGGCATAATAGTAATTGGTTTGATGAAAATTGGTTTGTGTTTAATGTAATTCATTACAGGGCAAAAACATTCACGGGCAGCAAACAAAATGCAGCAGGTCATTTAATCAACTTTGCCTTTTCAATCATTTAAGGAGATCACATTCCTGAATTTTTATTACCCTGAGATCGATTTAGAATGGATGTGAGTTAGTCCCGAGAATTGCACGAAGTTCCGGGGAGCTTTGATTCCCTCTTGATCACGAATATTGGGATCGCCACCGGAAATTTGGATCACTTTCTGATGAATGAACAGAATATCTTCAAGTGACAAAAGGAAGGCTCCAGCATTATTTGGCAAGTTTATCCAGGGATTTGCGTTGTTCTTTGCTGATATTCCGATAGGCTGATTGAACGTCAACTTTCTTGATCAACAATTCATTTTCATGAGGAACAATCTCTACACTCTCATCATCTTCAACCTTTAGAAGTTTTAAAAGAGGTTTTTCAAGAAGAATGCCTCGGCTGTTTCCGATTTTCTGAAGGTTTTTAATCAAAGTGGATGAGAACTTGTTCTTAGTAACCTGAGTTCGATTAATAATTGATAGGATTTATTGGGGCTAAACTATTGTAAATATGACAAATAAATGTCGGATAAGTCAAGGCAAATTGCTATATTAAGATTAGTAATAACAATA
>PXDL01000340.1 GCA_003566395.1 Balneolia bacterium
CTTAGCGAGATAACAAATTCCGGGTATATTATTTATCCCTTTAGACTGTTTACTGATACTGTTTACTGATACTGTACTCTGTAGTCGGTTACCTTTTGTCCGCACAAAAGGTAAAAGAAGGTTATTTCGACATCGGAATTACAAACCTATATCAAACCAATGGGGGTTTGATATAGGTTTACTAAAAAGATACCGGCAAAAAAAGTCTATTCGGCACTTTCGATGAATTCGCAGGTTTTACCGGACACCGTGCCCCCCCCTCACAACACCATCAAACGCTCCATGCGCTCATAGGCGCGGCGGGTTTGCGGGTGATCGTCTCCGAAAAGATCTTCCAGAATAGCGGCGCTTTTTCGCAGCATCCGATCCGCTTCTTCAGCCGCTCCGGTTCGGTGAAGGGCTTCACCGTAGGCGTTCATTACAAGAGCCGTGCGCCAGTTTTCTTCTGAAAATCCATCTATGCGAATGTAATAGGCTGTTTCCAGATGTGGAATGGCGGCTTCCGGACGATCATCATCGAGGTAGAGCTGCCCGAGAGCAAAATGAGGATCGGACTGCCTCGGATGATCGGATGGGAAAAATTGCCGGTAATGTTCAATGGTGGTCAGCAGCAGTTTTTCGGCCTGTTCAACCTCACCCTGCAGATGCCGGATTTTGGCTTTCGCGATATTGGCCCGACCTATGTAGGGATGCACATCACCATAAATTTCGGTGAGAATATTTAGTCCGCGGCTGCTGAGGGAGTCGGCTTTATGGAGCTCACCCTGCATCACCGCAATTTCGCCGAGGTTGGAGTAGGCAAGCCCTGCATCAATCGTTTCTTCGCCCAGCTTGTCGAGGTGAATCTGCAGAGCATCGTACTGATATTCCCAGGCTTCGTTCAGAGCTTCGTTTTCCCGCAGCAGGATAGAATAATTACTCATAGAAACGCCCGTAGCCGGGTGGCCGTCAGGGTATATTTCCCGGTAAATGGAAATGGCTTTGCCGTAATTTTCTGAAGCTTCATGAAAGTAGCCGCGGCTGTGATTCAGTGCCGCCAAATCATTATAGGTGGCGGCCAGATTGTGAATGCTGTCGGTAAAATGTTCTTCCCGGATTTCAGCAATTTTGGAATGTACGGAGTCGGCGACATCAAAATTACCAAAGTTAAACCATTGCATATTGGCATAGAAACTGAGCGTAGTAAGCGATTGCTCGTTGATAAACCCGGCATCAGAACGCTCGTGGATACGGATGGCCTTCTGTATAAGAGAATCGGCAAGCTCTACATTTCCCTGTTCCTGATTTACGCGGGAAAGCTCGTAAAAGGCGATGGCGAGTTCTTCCCGTGTGTCGTCATCAAGGGTTCCGAGTGCATTTAAGGCACTTTGTGCCAGCTTTTCGGCGCGATCGAACTCACCCAGGCGAACGTACATTTTGCCGAGCGTGGTCTTGAGACGGGCGTTTAGCTCCGGCTGATCTTCCAGCTCTTCATCCATCTTGCTGATGCTGTAATCAAGGATGCTTCCGATGGATGCATCCAGTCCGAGATTTTCGCCGTCCTGGGAATACGAATTGGCGCTTTCAAAAATCCCGACCATGAACCGGGCGATCTGCTGTGATTTTTGCGCCTCGTTTTCCGCCAGTTTGCGCTCCTGATCGAGCTGATAGGTGTAGTAACTGACAAGAGCGGATATGGAAATGAAGAGCAGTGCGGCCGCCGTAACAAATTGTACGTTCCGGCGGATGAATTTACCCGCACGATAGGTAAAGCTGCCCTGCCGTGCCAGAACCGGAAGGTCGTTGCGGTAACGGGTAATGTCGTCGAGCATGCCCGAGACCGAATCATAGCGCTGTTCGGGCTCTTTACGGATGGCTTTGTCGGCAATTGCATCGAGATCTCCGCTCAGGGTACGGATTGCGTCGTATCTGCTCATCCCCAGGGTACTCCTGATTTCCTGATCTCCCGCCCCGCGCACAAGTTCGCTCATGTGTGGCGGAACGTCTTCCACGATGATTCGCTCTATTTCATGAAAACTTTTATCCCTGAAGTCGAAGGGCGAGCGGTCGGCAAGCAGGGTGTGCATCAGCATACCGAGGGCGTAAATATCGGTCTGAAGGAGCGTAGGTTTTTCGAGAATTTGTTCCGGTGCAGCGTAATACGGGGTGAACTGCCGGCCTCCGCTAAGAGTCTGGGTTCCTGCTTCTCCGGGGGTTTCGCTGATGAGTTTGGCTATGCCGAAATCGAGTACTTTTACGTGGCCGTCATCGGTAACCAGAATATTTCCGGGCTTGATGTCGCGGTGCACTACAAGATTGGAGTGGGCGTAGTTAATGGCTCTGAGCACGTCCGTGAAAAGTCCGAGCCGCCGGGAAAGATCAAGCTTGTGTTTACGACAGTACTCGTCTATACGGATACCGTCCACATACTCCATAATGAGGTACGGAAAACCCGACTCGGTAACGCCGCCGTCGAGGAGCATACCGATATTCGGATGCTGGAGATTCGCCAGAATTTTCTGTTCCTGATGAAAGCGGGAAAGCTTGAGATCGGTGAGGTTGTGATGATGGATGAACTTGACCGCCACGGTTTGTTCGAACTGACCGTCGGTGCGCCTGGCCCGGTACACATTCCCCATGCCACCGGAACCGATCACAGACTCCAGCTCGTACACGCCTACCTTTTGACCCTTGAGATTGCCGGAAGCGTCGGGCCGGTCGGAGAAATGTCCGTCATCATCCTTGAGTAATAACCGTTGTTTTTCTTCGGGGTTTCCGAGAAAGTTCTCGCTGTCAGACTTCGAAATGGAATAGAGCAAATTGCGGACTTCGCGCATCAGCACTTCATCATCGCCGTAGTGGTCTTCCAGATAGGTGACCCGGCCGGGCTCATCCAGAGTAAGAAGTTTGTCGAGGACACTTGAAATTTCTTTCCATCGGTCAGTAGTCATAATCTGGAAACTTGGTTGTCTTGGAACTGGTCTTTCAATCTAAAAAAATCCGGCAATTATGTAATCCGGTCGGTAAAACACCAAAAAGTGGCGAAAAAGTAGTTAGGGTGCAAGTGCTCTGATTGAGGAGATCGGAAATCGTTAAGTCGCCAAATCTTACAAATCGCCAAATCAATCTATTGAAGGTTTAGTCATTAAAGAACCTGTTTTTGATTTACCGATTTTGCGACGAAGCGATCTGTAATTCGGGCAAGGAAAGCATCACTCGTTGTGGTCGGGATGAAGGAGAGCCGTAAAAAAATGTTAAGTTTGGTTTGTCGAGAATGATGAGAAAGCAACATCAAAGCGCGGAATCAGTTTGTTGGAAGACAGTTGTTTATGATGTCTCGGGTTAATAAACAGGAAATGCAGGCAGAGTATAAGCCGGATTGTAATACCTGCTGATCAGGAACGAATACGGTAGTCAGCCGGATTAAAACGGGTGTCATTAGGACAAAAGGATGAGAAATAATTTGCCTGTCCGACTTCAGATAGCAATAAGGATGAAAATAACCTGTAAGAAATAATCCCCATTTCCGGTTTAACGAGCTGCGAAAATGTTTGAATGTCGTCAGACATGGCAAAAACAAATAATCAAATAATAAATTAAACTACCCCTACCCCAATGAAATACCTGAATATTTTTCCAATAATTATCGCAATGTTGTTTTTCCTGCAGGCATGCGACAGCGAAAGTTCATCAAGCGTAGTGGATCCCGGCGAGCCGAATATCGTGGATATTGCCGCTGATGATGACAATTTTTCCATTTTGGTAGATGCTCTGATTCAAGCCGATCTGGTGGGCGCACTTGAAGGCAGCGGACCATTTACCGTGTTTGCACCTACAAACGATGCCTTTGAAGCACTTCCGCAAGGATTGCTCGACAGTTTGACGGACGAACAACTTGCCGAAATCCTCACCTATCATGTACTTGAAGGCGAGGTAGGGTCTGCGGCTCTGCAGCCGGAACAAACCGTAAGTGCGCTGAGCAACGAGGAGCTGTTTATCACTGTGGGAAACGGCACAGTATCGCTGAACGGAAGTTCAACTGTATCGACCGCCGATATAATGGCATCTAAC
>PXDL01000519.1 GCA_003566395.1 Balneolia bacterium
TCAGAGTCGTTTGAGTGAACGGATTTGCGATATTATCATCTAAATAATTAGTGTAAACCAGCATTATCTGCCATATCTGCGATCCATTTTGAATTTTGAATTTTGAATTAAACCGTCACGGGTAAATACTCCCTCGGGTCGGTAATCACTCCGGTGATGGCGGAGGCCGCTACGGTGTAGGGAGAAGCCAGATAGACCTGTGATTTTTTTGACCCCATCCGACCGGGGAAATTCCGGTTTGTGGTTGAAATGCAGATTTCTTCTTCGTTCAGGCGGCCGAAGGTGTCCGAAGGCCCGCCGAGGCAGGCCGCGCAGGATGCTTCGCCCATGTGGCAGCTTGCATCTTCAAAAATATCCCACAACGTTTGGCCGTCGAAGGTTATCTCGCGCAGCTGCCGCCTGACCTCGGTCGTGGCGGGAACCACATAGGTTTCGAGCTTCAGCTCATTGCCCTTAATAATGCGCGCCGCAGCCTCAAAATCACTGATTTTACCGCCGGTGCACGAGCCTATATAGGCGCGGGTAAGCCTGGTACCCTTCACTTCGGAAACGGTCGCCTTATTATCGGGTGAATGCGGTTTTGCGACCATGGGCTCCAGCTCACCGGAGTTGTAAACCCGTACGCTGTGATACTTCGCATTCCGGCCGTTAAAGACAGGTTCAAAAGAGTGGTCGGTGCGCTCGCGCACATAGGCAAAGGTGGTTTCATCAGGTTCAATAACGCCGTTTTTGCCACCCGCCTCTATCACCATATTGGTCAGCGTCATACGGCCTTCCATATCCATTCTCATGACCCCGTCGCCGGCAAACTCCATGGCGCGGTAGGTGGCTCCGTCAACCCCAATATCACCGATGATCTGCAGAATGAGGTCTTTGGCCATAATGTATGGAGGAATCTCGCCCTCAAATATGAACTTCATGGTCTCGGGCACTTTCACCCAGAGCTTACCCGTACCCATGATAAATGCAGCATCCGTGTTTCCGATTCCGGTGGCGAACTGCCCGAATGCGCCCGCGGTGCAGGTATGTGAATCCGTACCGAAAAGAACCTCCCCGGGACGTGTAAAACCAAGTTCCGGCATCGCCACATGGCAAACGCCTTTGTACTGTTCGGTGCCCACATCGTAGTAATAGGGGAGCTGCTGTTCACTTGCGAAAGCACGCAGCACGTCAATATTCCGGTTGGCGTAGGTGTCTTTGGTAAAAATGTAATGATCGGGTATAATCACAAGCTTCTTCTTATCCCAAACGGCTGCGTTCTGTCCGAACTCCCTTTTGAAAATGCCGATGGCCGGCGGACCGCATACGTCGTGGGTGAGCAGTACGTCCGTATCCACCCATACATTCTCGCCGGGAGTTACGGCTGTTTTTCCGGACGCCCGGGCCAGGATTTTTTCAGTTAAGGTCATAGGGTTATTTGTTTAGGTAGTTTTGGATGGATTCATGGGCGAACCGCGCCCCGATTTCGGTTACACCATTAGTGGAAAGGTAAATCAGGTCGTTATCGGTGATTGTTTTCTTGGTGTCGGTCAGCCTGCTGAAGCCTTTATAGACTACATCCAGTTCTTTTTGGGTGAATTGGAAGCCGAGCCGCTTAAGATGGTTGTTCAGGGCATTGCGGCCGGAATGTTTGCCGAGCACAATCCGGTTTTCGGGAACGCCGACTTTCTGAGGTTCCATAATTTCGTAATTCAGTGGATTTTTGAGGACGCCGTCCTGATGAATGCCCGCCTCGTGGGCGAAGGCGTTGTCGCCCACAATGGCTTTGTTGGGCTGCACATCAATGCCGGTAATCTCGCTCAGCATCCGGCTGGTCGGGAAAAGCTCTTCGCTGATAACACCGGTTTCGTGTGAAAACGCCTTGAAACGGGTTTTCATCGCCATCACCACTTCTTCGAGAGAGGCGTTTCCCGCCCGCTCACCAATCCCGTTTATGGTACATTCCACCTGATCGGCACCGTTCATGACCGCCGCGAGTGAGTTGGCAACGGCCATCCCCAAATCATCATGGCAATGCACGCTAAGCCCGGCCTTTTCAATATTGGATACGTTCTCTTTGAGGAACTTTATTAACTCTCCAAATTCCCAGGGCAGCCCGTACCCGACCGTATCGGGAACGTTCACGACCGTGGCTCCGGCTTCAATTACGGTTTCAAACACTTCGCATAGAAAATCCGGATCACTTCTGGAAGCGTCTTCGGCCGAAAATTCCACATCCGCGCATCTGTCTTTTGCATAGCTCACGGCCGCTTTTGCATGTTCCAGAACTTCGGCCCGTGTTTTACCCAGCTTATGTTCCATGTGGATATCGGAAGTGGCGATAAAGGTGTGGATACGCGGCTTCCGGGCCTCTTTGACTGCCTCCCAGGTGCGATCTATATCTTTCTGAGAAGCCCGGCACAAGCCTGCGATGCTGCTGTTTGTTACGTGCCGGGCAATCTGCTTTACGGCTTCGAAATCATCATTCGAGCAAATCGGGAAACCGGCCTCAATCACATCTACGCCCAGTTTTTCAAGCTGTAGTGCCAGTTGAAGCTTTTCGGCTTTATTCATACTGAATCCCGGCGCTTGTTCGCCGTCGCGTAAGGTGGTATCGAATATTTGAATCTGCTTCTTCATGATACTTTTTGGTTTGTTGTGGTGTAGTGTGATTGGTGCTCTTTCAGGAACCAGGCGTAGCTTTCCATTAAAGCCTGGCGGCTGGCTTCCATGATGTTCTCGGATACGCCCACCGTACTCCATGACCGGCCTTCACAGGAGGACTCAATCAGTACGCGGACTTTGGCCCGGGTGCCCTGATCGCCGTTCAGTACGCGCACCTTGTAATCCGACAGGTGCATGCGGCCGATATCCGGGAAAAACTTGGTCAAAGCCTTGCGCATGGCAATGTCGAGGGCATGAACCGGGCCCGTGCTTTCTCCGGCGGTATGTTCGGTTACGCCGTTTACATCTACCCGTATGGTGGCTTCCGAGCGGGTTTGGTCGTGTTCGTTTTTTTCTATGAGTATGCGAAACCCTTTCAGGGAAAAGGGATCGGTCCACTCGTCTATAGTGCGGCGAATCAGAAGGTCGAGGGAGGCTTCGGCGGCTTCAAAAGCATATCCGCCGTGCTCCATTTCTTTGAGTTTCTCTACAATCGCTCCGGCTTTTTGGGGCCGGGCTTTCAGGTCGATATCCAGCTCTTCGGCTTTGTAGCGGATGTTGCTCCGGCCTGAGAGGTCGGAAACCAGCACCCGTCTGCTGTTGCCGATGGTTTCCGGGGTGATGTGTTCGTAGGTGGCCGGGTTTTTCATAACCGCACTTACATGTACGCCCCCTTTATGTGCAAAGGCACTTCGGCCCGTAAAAGGCTGGGTGTTGGCGTGAACCTGATTGGCAAGCTCGCTAACGAAATGTGAAACCCCGGCAACCTGCTTTAGATTTTTCTCGGGAATACAGCTGAAACCCATCTTGAGCTGCAAATTCGGGATCACCGAGCAGAGGTTCGCATTGCCGCACCGCTCGCCGTAACCGTTGATGGTTCCCTGTACGTGACGGCATCCGGCCGCAACAGCCTGAAGCGTGTTGGCTACAGCCAATTCTCCGTCGTTGTGGGCGTGAATCCCGATTTCCGCATTCAGGCGGGATCTGACCGCAGATACGGCTTCCTCAACCTGACCGGGAATACTTCCTCCGTTGGTATCGCATAATACCAGGGCATCGGCTCCGGCAGTGAAGGCGGCTTCAAGGGTTTTAAGGGCGTATCCGGCATCGTGACGGTAGCCGTCAAAGAAGTGTTCGGCATCATAAATCACTTCTTTGCCACGGGCTTTCAGATACTGAACCGAGGTGAAAATCCGCTCAAGATTTTCTTCCGGACTGATCTTCAGGGCTTCCTCCACATGCATCAGCCACGACTTCCCGAATATGGAGACGACGGGAGTATTAGCTTCAAGCAGCGCGGCCAGATTTGCATCATCCTGCGGATTACTGCTTCGCGATGTGCTGCCGAATGCTACTATTTTGGCACGTTCCAGTTTTAGTCCGGCCGCTTTATGGA
>PXDL01000275.1 GCA_003566395.1 Balneolia bacterium
GGCTTGAATGATCAGGAATGAGGTGTCGGCTCGAATGAAATCCTGAGCCGGCTCGAACGCCCGGCAACCCCTCCGACCGCTTCGCGGCCACCTCACCTTGGCCGGGGAGGAGCTTTCTTGAAGAAATCCTTCTTGTTATCAAGCCAACTGTTCCGGGATCGTTCGTGCAGTGTAAGTCGTTTGCAGCCAGAACAATTCAGAATTTTTGTATTCTGCATTCTGAATTAACCTTTTTTAGGGGTTGCTGTTTTGAGCGGGAATGTCTTTTTTCAGACGGGCGACTTCCTTTCCGGGTAGTTCACATTTCCTCATGTTTATGATGCTTTCATGTCTCTTAACCAATTTCTGAACAATCCTAAAAGGCTTTGGGCGGCTGTGCTTTGTGCCCAGGTGGTGATCATTCTCACCTATATTCTGTTTTTCCATTTGCGTTTGGGGAATACCGCGCTGTTTTTTATTCCCGCATGGTTTTGCATCACCCTAACCATTGAATTTGTGTATTTGCTCCATCAGCGAACGTCGAAAGCGGTTTCGGCCACGGAGCCGGAGACGCGTCATTTCGGCGCGGGCTGGGTGATTTGGCTCGGGGTGATTTTCACCAATATCGGGATTGCGCTCTTTTTCTTTACCGAATACTGGTTCGCCGGGCTGTACGCGCTTGTGCCGCTTTCGCTCGGGTATCTGGTTTATCTGTATAAACCGGTATTTATTTCCGGCCGGGAAGCGTCCGATTCCACAGCTTAAGTATTATCGCCTGCGCCGGGGAGCATCTCGTACGGGCCTTTGGGGCGCACCGGCCTGTACGGACCGGAAGTTATATGTCAGCGATACGATCACATAGCGCGAGAGGACATTCGAGCGTACATCCTCAATATAGGTATCCTCTATGATGCGGCTCACTTCGTCGTTTTGGCGAAGAACATCTACCACGGTGGCCTTGAGTTCAAGTGCGCGGTTTTCCAGAAAACGATAGCCCGCTCCCACGTTCCAGAATACCGAATTGTTGTTAAAATCGTCCTGAAGGCCACTAAAATGCCGGATGCGCGTGTCCGATTCAAAAAGCAGTCCGCGCCACGGCTGCAGGCTTATTCGCAGGGACGCGGTTCCCGTGTAGTAGTTGGAATCGAAGCCGGTTGGCACCGAGTTGTCCACGATGTTATAGGTACCACGGTAGGAAACCCTGAAATCGATCTCCTCGCTGATGTTGCTGCTGATGACCGTTCCGGCGTAAAGCGACCAGGTATTACTCATATACTGCCGGTTGTTGACGGCGGAGGGAGTTGAGCTGAAACTACCCCCACCGTTGAGGTTGATGTTACTGCTAACTGCATCGAGCACAAAGCCACGGGCAACAAAAGTACGGATATTCCAGGAGCGGCCGACATTCTCCGGACGGGTAAAGCGGGAGCCGGCGCCCAGACGGATATTTCCCGGAAGCAGCGAATCCCGCTCGGCGATATAGGTTACATTAGTGATGGCGTCGTTGGTCATTCCGGCATTCATAAACAACATCGTAGAGCTGCCCGATTCGGGATCGGCGAGGCGGTAGCGCACCGATAGCGAATGCGCATACTGCTGCTGCAAATCAGGATTTCCTCCCCTCAGCTGAAGCGGATTGGAGTTATCAATCACATCCTGAAGCTGATTGGCCGACGGCGTGCGCGTGTTGGTGTTGTAACGAATCCGCATGTTCCCGTTTTCAGCCACATTGAAGCTCAGCGTGGCACCCGGAAGCAGGTTGTGATATACCTGACGCGTTCCGGCCTCGAACGGAAACTCCTGCTCACCCCTCAGCAGCGTATTCTCATACGCCATATTCAGGTTGAGGCGAAACCGGTCGTGGCGGAAATTGTACCCGGTATTCAGGCGCTGCCGCCAAATGCGGTTTTCGTACCTGTTCGAAAGCCCCGCATCCAGATCGTCATACGCCCCGCTCTGCTCATTGAAGTTAAACGTCTCCCGGTCGGAGCGGCTGAGGCTGTATGAAGGGTTATAGGTGAACTGCAGCTGCGAGCGCTCGCCCAGTGCTTCCGTAAACGACACGTTGGGAGAAACCGAATACCCTCCGTCGTTGGTGTCGGTGTATTGATTTTCGAGGATTTCATTGGAATCTTCATCAAAAAAGAGGGTTTCGCCCAGTCTGTACTGATCTCCGGAGCGGTTATTCATATCGGTGCTCAGATTCACCGAGAGCGTACGTCCCGGCGTTTGAAAACGCTGCCGGTAGAGCAGGGAACCACTGAAATCCCAGGCAAGCCGGTCGTTTTCGTTCTCATTGAAGGTTTGGTTCAGAAGTGCGCCCTGCCCGGTTTGGGTGAACGCCCGGAAAAAACTGACGGACGCATTTTGCTGCACACTCATGCGCGGGGTAAAAACGAGCGAGCTGCTCTCCGTCATCTGATATTCCATCCGCATATTCAGCCGGTGGTTGTGGTTGTCGGTATTTCCGCCCGAGAATTCATCATACAGCTGATTCCCGGCTATTCCGCCCGTATAGCGGCGCTCGCTGAGCACTTCCCGCTCGTTGTCGGTAGTATTGAAAAAGTAGCTGCCGTTCAAGCGGAAAGAATCCGTCCAGCGGTCCACATAGTTCAGGCCAAAAGAGTGCGTGGTATTGATGCCGTCACCCTGTCCTATCCTGAAATCGCGTGTGGCACCCCAGCCTCCGCCACCTCCGCCTCTGCGCCCGCCCCGGCCGCCACCTCCACCGGCGGCTTCCTGTACGCCTACCAGATCTTCACCTGAAAAGTTGACCTGGTTGATGTTGTTGGTGAGGCCGAGTACCGAAACCCTGCGGTTCCCGCTGAAATAGTTGTAATTACCCCCGGCGGTGTAGCGGTCATCCGAGCCGTAGCCGCTTTGGACACGACCGAACTGCCCGTTTCGGATTCCGGACCGCGTTACGATATTGAGCGTACGCTCCGAACTGCCGTCATCGAATCCCGTGAACCGGGCCTGCTCGCCCATGCGGTCGAAAACCTCAATTTGCTGCACGATTTCGGCCGGTAAATTTCTGAGCGCAAGAGCGGCATCATCCCCGAAAAACTCGTTTCCGTCCACCAGTACGCGCCTGACCTGCTCGCCCTGCGCCTCAACCTGACCGTCCTGCACCACGATGCCCGGCATGCGGGAAATCAGATCTTCAACGCTCGCGTTTCGCCCGGTGGTAAAGGCATCAGCATTGAAAGCTGTGGTGTCCCCTCTAACCTCCATACGCGGAAGGCGCCCCGTAATACGGATTTCCTCCAGCTCTCCTTCATTCAGCCTGAGGGCAAAATCCCGCCTCAGCGTTTCACCTTCCCGCCGGAACAGCGAGTCAATCTGTGTGAAGTATCCCACATACGACACCTGCATCAGATAGCTGCCATCGGGCACCCGGCGCAGTCCGTACATTCCGGCCGCATCGGTGCTTGCACCCCGCACAAGTAAGGTATCGGGAAGCGCAAAAAGGGCGATATTAGCCCCCTGAAGCGGCTCGCTCGTTTGTGCATCGGTAATGCGGCCTTCAACAGACCACTCGCCTTGTACAGCTGTGTCCTGAGCGATCAGCACCGGAATTCCGATAACCAATAACAACAGAAAAAGAATAAGCAAAAATCGTCCACCGACAGCAATTGCTGATTTCCGGGAGATGGCGGAATGCATAAAAACAGGGTTAGGATGAAGCGGGTCAGGTTGCGAAAAAAAACACGCCTGTTTAGACGCCCGACGGTGCATTCAGTTCTGTAAAATAGTATTCAAATCGCCCTGCAGAGTGTAAAAACTCTAACCAATCCGAACCCCAAACTCAAAACTCAAAACTCATAACTTAAAACTCAAAACTCATAACTCATAACTCATAACTCATAACTCATAACTCAAAACTACTTATACTTCGCCCTGCCAATATGAGGAATCAGCTCGCCCAGCGGTTTTGCATTCAAGCCGGGGAGTGCTTGCAGGTCGCTGAGGGTAAACAGACCGGTAAGAGCACGGCCGTCGGGCAGCATCAGGATCCCGTCGATGCGCAGCGAGGCTTCGGGATGAAGATACAGCCTA
>PXDL01000460.1 GCA_003566395.1 Balneolia bacterium
ATCGCGCAGCTCGTCGCTGGTGCTCGAAAGGGAATCCATATAATCGATGGTGGCGCCGTCGAAGCCGTGCATCACCATATTCATATTGCCGATGCGCAGCATGGAGCTGTCAAAATCATAGCCCGTAAACATGCCGTTCTGGAAATGCGCGCGCACCTCATCCTTCACCATAGCCGCTGCGTGATGCTCCCGGATGTATTCCCCCGCCGCCACCAGAAACCCGGCTGTGCCGCAGGCCGGATCAGCAATAAAATCCGTTGGCTGCGGACGCGTAAGGTCCACCATCATCTTAATGATGTGCCTCGGGGTGCGAAACTGTCCGTTTTGTCCGGCCACGCTAAGCTTGGAAAGCATGTACTCGTACATATCGCCCTTGGTATCGCGGTCGCTCAGATCCAGCTGATCCAGCAGCTCCACCACCCGCCCCAGGGCCGAGGGTTTGGGAAACATGAAGATGGCGCCCTCCATGTGCTTGCGGTAGGTGCTGCCGTTGGCCCCGCCCAGCTCCTTGATAAACGGAAAGGCATCATCCTTAATCCGGTTGAACATGGTTTCCGGATCAAGCTCCCGCAGGTTACGCCACCTCAGATGCTCCTGATCCGGACCAAAGGTCGCGTTCTCCAGGGGGTTGCCCGTACGCTCGGCCTTGCGCTCATCGCGCGTCTGCTGATCGTCCAGCCCCTTAATAAACAGCAAATAGGTAAGCTGCTCGATAACGGTAAGCGGATTCGAAATCCCCGCCGTCCAGAGCGTCTCCCATATTTTATCGACCTTGTTTTTCAGTTCTCCGGTAAGCATGATCTGTTTTTGATGGAATAATGAGTACGAATTCAGACCGCCAGATTAACAGCATTAACGCGATGATGCAAGTGATTTTTGCAGGGTGATGCGGGTAGTATCAGCTCATTATGGATGAATCGGCCCGCCTCAGCCGATCAGGTGCCGGTACAGGTTTAGTGATGATATGCGCATAAAGAAAAACCCGGGAGAGAGCGCCTGATACCGTGTTGATGAAGTGACCTGAATTAAAATGTTTCAACCAGTTGCCGGTACGGGGTTTATATGCTACATTGACAGTCGTTTATCCGCAAAGGCTGCGGGTAAAGATGCATCGTATAAAGCGGGAAGTGACAAAGCGGAATCAGAACCATATCGTATCGGCAACGACCCAAGCGCATGAATTCCTATTGACCGGATAGAACAAAATATGTCTGCCTCTTCCGGTTTTAAGCGGAGAACCCATTACAGCACACGGCCTGTTCGCAATGAATATCAGGGAAGAATTGATGGACGCCTTTAACCACTTCAACAATGGAAATTCGGATATTTTGATGATTAGCCTAATGACAATTTTAAATCTATAACTATGAATACATCACTAAACTTACCCAAACTAAGTTATAAAGGAAATGAAGACAAGAAAATGACGCTTCATTTGTTCCTGCAGGTTGTGGGTAAAATTCGTATGAAAATGACACCAAGAAAGAATCACTGGTGGTACGTCACGCTGTACGTCAGCACAGAAGGACTAACAACAGGTGCTGTTCCTTATAATTCGGGTCTCGATAAATTCCGTATTACTTTAAATGTCATTCAGCATACATTGGAAGTCAATACAAGCAAAGGGGAGCTTGAAAGTTTCCCTCTGCACGAAAGCCTTACCGTGGCAGATTTTTATAAAAAGCTGAGCACCATTACCCGGAAACTCAATATTCCGGTTTCAATTTTGGATGTCCCCTATGATTTGGGGATCGATACCCCTTTCGGAGAGATTACCGAATACCACCATTATGATAAGGATTATACCCGGAGGTTGTGGCGGTGTTTACTTTGGGTAGATGATGTTTTCACAGAATTCAGTGGCCGTTTTTATGGCAAAACCTGTCCGGTACACCTCTACTGGCATTCGATGGATTTAGCGGTAACACGTTTCTCCGGCAAGGAAGCACCTGCTATGGGAGATGATGCCCGACTATCAGACAAGGATGCGTATTCGCATGAATGCATAAGTTTTGGGTTCTGGGCGGGTGATGAAAATGTAACCGAACCTGCATTTTATTCCTATACGTACCCATCTCCCGAAGGCATAGACCGGGAAAAATTAAGTCCTTCTTCATCGGAGTGGGTTAACAGCAACGGAAGTCCGATGGCCATTTTGAAGTATAATACCTTGATCGCAGAAGATGATCCAAGAAAGGCACTGCTTGATTTTATGGAATCAGCCTATCAGGCAGGAGCCAAAAGAGCCAATTGGGATCTTGAAAAACTGAAAGTCCCGTCATTAGACAATCTTTAAAAACATTAAATACTAAACTTATGAAAACTAAAGAATATTCAAACGGCGAAGTTACCATTTTGTGGAAACCGGAGAAGTGCATTCACGCCGGTATATGTGTTAAAACCTTACCCAACGTCTATAATCCTAAAGAACGGCCGTGGATAAAGCCTGAAAATGCCACTTCCGGGGAATTAATTGATCAGGTTGCAAATTGCCCTTCAGGCGCATTGAGCATCAAAGAACCGCTTGACAGCATCAAAATAGAACGGGAAGACAATGGTAAAAAAGGACGTTTTGCGGTTTACTGCAATGATGAATTTGCAGGTGAGATGACCTTCACATGGGCAGGAAATACGCAGTTTATTATTGACCATACAGGGATAGAGCCAAAGTTTGCCGGAAAAGGATTAGGCAAGAAGTTAGTGATGAAGTCGGTTGAATATGCCCGGGAAAACAATGTGAAAATCATACCACTCTGCCCCTTTGCCAAAATGATATTTGACAAAAGCCAAGACTTTCAAGACGTACGGAGTTAAAAATTACGAACGCCAACATTGTATAAGCGTGATGCGGGCTGAATCCGAATTCAGGAACCCGTACCCCACAATCGTCATTTTGAGCAGTATGACATGCCTGGAATCAAAATCAGCGATACCAAATTTGATTAACCTCAGAAGTTGCAATCACATCGCGAAAAATCTCCTTCGCCTGAAATGCCGCAATGCTAATCAACGCCACGAAACCCGGTATTAAGTAGCTCCGCAAACAAGCTTAATGGTGGTTCAACTGAAGGAGATTTCTCGCATCATGCTTCGGTCGGATTATTGGATGATAACGCGGTTATGCCGGTTTATGAATTCCTTTTGAAGCAAAGGCTGCTCGAAATGACGGTGAACGGGTTCACGGGCTGACTTTATTCCTCAGGTGTCAGAATCCACCTCCCTGCTCCGGAGGAGCATCATCCTTGTCGCCCGGAAGTTTTACATTCCGTTACACTGTCTTTTCTCCTGTTATCCTCTTACTACCCGGGAGAGAAATCCCAGAGCTGAGTAAGACTTGATACGGACTTGAGTAGGAGGGATCTCAGACCTAACCCGGAGCCTGATCCATGTTTTTGAAGGATGGCTTGTGTGCCGATCAGAGGAATTAGTTTGCATAAATTTACATAGTGCAGTAGGGAAATTAAGAGTGAAGGGTTCGTTCCTGATTTAGGCTGACAGTTCTGTTAGTATTTCCTGTTATCCCTGATAGAGATTACCAGTTTTAGATGCTGTTTTGATTCCGCTCCAAAGCAACCTTTTTCGCACATTCATTTCTTCGGAAACACTGTAGTTTTAAAAAGCCCCCTAAGTAGTTAAAAATAAATTAGCTTAAAGTTCTTCTTTGAGGGGATTTAAGGGGGGGGGCACCGGAAAAGGTCTCAGCTGAAAAGTACGAAAAGAACTCGGTTATAAGGTGCCGAGACGAATCTAAAATATTGGCATTAATAGACTTGCGGTGTGGGCCATCCCCCTGCGCCCTCTTCGAATGGGGAAAATACGGCGTAGTGGGTTGGTTACGAGTAAAATTCAGGGTTTTGATGCTTTTAGATATTCTTTAAGCCGATAAAGGCGTCACTTTCTCTCTGAAAACTCAGTTATTAATAATATCGCATAAGTTGCTGTAAATATTTTTTTACGGGTGTATTTTTCTAAGGGGAATCATAAGCTAAATACCACTATAAGCCTTTTACATCCTAATTTACACCTA
>PXDL01000381.1 GCA_003566395.1 Balneolia bacterium
GCTGAATCGCCGGCTGGAGCAAATAAACTCCCGGCTCATTATACTGACAGGGCATCCGGAAGAAGTGATACCCCGAGTCTGCCGCAACCACGACGTTGATCGCGTGGTCTTCCACGAAGAAGAAGCGACCGAAGAAAAGCTGTGCGAAATGAAGTTGCGGGATAACCTGACGCCCCGGGGTGTCGCAGTCAATTCATACTACGGAGCCACGCTTTTTCATCCCGGGGACGTGCCGTTTGAAATTGAGAACATCCCCGATGTCTTTACCGCATTTCGCAAAAAGTGCGAGAAGCATGTACAAATACGTCCGCTGTTTCCCGAGCCGGAAACACTTCCGCCTCTGCCCGGTTCCCTGTCACAAACAGAATTCGAACTGCCCGGAGAAACGTTTTTCGGGTTTTCTCCACAATCGCCTTCGGAGAAATCGGTATTGCCGTTCAAAGGGGGAGAGCAGGCCGGGAAGGAGAGGCTGCACCACTATTTCTGGGATAAAGATCTGCTGAAAAAATACAAAGAGACCCGTAACGGAATGCTGGGCGCGGACTATTCGAGCAAGTTTTCACCCTGGCTGGCCCTGGGTTGTTTATCCCCGCGGTTTATCTACAGCGAGGTTAAACGCTACGAATCCGGGCGTGTGAGAAACCAATCAACGTACTGGCTTATTTTCGAATTGATATGGCGTGACTACTTCCATTTCATCTCCCTGAAGTACGGATCAAAACTGTTCCACGCATCCGGTATTAAAGGGAAGGAGTATAAGTGGAGCCGCAATAATGACCATTTCCGAATCTGGGCGGAAGGAAAAACCGGAATTCCGCTCATCGACGCAAATATGCGCGAATTGAATCAGTCCGGATTTATGAGTAATCGCGGACGGCAGAACGTGGCGTGTTTTCTGGCAAAAAATCTCAATATCGACTGGCGCCTGGGTGCATCATACTTTGAAAGCCTGCTTATTGATTACGATGTGTGCAGCAACTGGGGAAACTGGGCCTACAACAGCGGGGTCGGCAATGATCCACGGGACCGCTATTTCAACATTGTGGGTCAGGCAAAACGCTACGATCCGGATGGCGACTATATCCGGTATTGGCTGCCCGAGCTGGAAAAGGTGTCCGATGAGTTTATTCATGAACCGCACCGTATGAATGTGGAAACGCAAAAGAGCTGCGGCGTGGAAATCGGCCATACCTATCCGTTTCCGGTAATCAATCTTGAAGAATCATATCGCGAAATTTTGAAACGAGGAGCGTGAGCTGCTTCACCCTAACTCGATGATGTCTTTTTCAGCGATCACAAAAATGCGGTCGGTGCGGGTTGGCTGAACAAGGCCAAGCCCCGTAAAGGAGCCGAAAGCGGGAAGCATCAACTGCTGATTCGCTTCGGAAACCCAAAAGCAGGGAAGGCGTTCACGTTGTCTGCCGGGGCCGGTGAGCAGTACGCCGGGATGAACATGACCGCAGAGAGATGGAGCCGTTCGTTCGGGTTTCTGGCTTTTTGATGCAGGGTGATGGAAAAGATGAAGGCCGTGATGGTCGAATCCCTCCGGCTCAGATTGCAGCCCGGCACTATCGTAATCCTGACGAGAGAGAATATCGTGATTTCCGGCAATTAGCATCATGGGGAGTGACGCATGCCTGGCCCTCCAGTTCAGAAATGCATCCCACTCGGCATTCATTTCGCTGTGGAACAGATCACCCAGAAAAATAAGCTGAGCCGGATTCCGGGCATCGATGAGTGAATCAAGACGGGCGTAATCGGTTGCGTTGTGTCCGCCGGGTACGGGAAGTCCGGCTTTTCTGAAGGTGCCCGCTTTGCCGAAATGGGTGTCGGCGATGTAAAGAGAAGAGGTTTCAGGGCGGAAAACCGCACGTTCCGGCAGCAATTCAAGCTGGAATCCGGACAGATCAATGGTGCGCATCAGGGCGTATTCAGAATTAGGCAGAAGCTGTGTGAAGAGGTTTCATCCCGCTAAAGTAAACGCTTGGCAAGAGATAAAGAAGTCGGGGATTATCACCATTTTTAAAGCCGCGATACGGCTCAGGAAAAACGGATAAAATCTTTCAAAGAAACTTGAAAACATGTACCGATCTGGTTGCGGAGTTAAATTTTAGGTGCTATAATACCGCATTAAATTAACATTAAAGAAAACTTTGTTAAACCGTTCTTTTGCCTTGTCGAAAAAATGAAATCCTGGAATAGAAAGCCTAAACTCCGGTTTCATTTTTTCCCCAGCGTTGAATACATACAAAATCTCCGGTTTATCAAGACCTTCTTGTAACGGATAGCTTAACATTCGCGCTGTTATGTCATGGCCGGCTATGCGTTAAGTCCGGTGCCGACCTTTGTGTATATATGAGACCGAATTTCTGTATTTTTTGCGCCCTTCTGTTTTTAACCGTCGTTTCGTGCGCATCGCCTGAAGAGGAAACCTTGTTTGAACGGCTCGATGCCTCCCAAACCGGAGTTCATTTTACCAATACGGTGGAGAATTCCCCGGAATTCAACATCCTCAACTACCTCTATTTTTATGACGGCGGCGGCGTGGCGGTGGGCGATCTAAACAACAACGGCCTGCCGGATCTTTTCCTAACCGCCAACGACGGACCCAACCGCTTGTTCAAAAACCTCGGGGATTACCGCTTTGAAGATATTACTGAAGCGGCCGGGATTATTCACAACGAGGGATCGTGGTCAACCGGTGTAACCATGGCCGACGTGAACGGGAACGGCTATCTTGATATCTATGTGAGCCACTCCAATTATCTGGTTAAATCCGGCCCGAATCAGCTCTACATCAATAACGGTGATATGACCTTCACCGAACGGGCCGCGGATTACGGACTGGATTTTAAAGGCTACTCTACCCAGGCTGCATTTTTTGACTACAATCAGAACGGCCGGTTGGATATGTTTTTGTTGAACCACTCTTTTCACAGCGAAAAAACCTACGGGCAGGCTGAAGAACTTCGCAGAATCCCTGACCCTAAAGCCGGAGACCGTCTGTTTCGGAATGATGGAGATCGGTTTACCGACGTCACCGAAGAAGCCGGAATAATAAGCAGTGCGCTGGGCTACGGCCTCGGGCTTGCGATTTCCGACATCAATAAAAACGGCTTGCCCGATATTTATGTCGGAAATGATTTCCACGAAGACGATTATCTCTACATCAACAACGGCGACGGTACGTTTACTGAAATGGTGTACGACTATTTTGTTCATACCAGCCGCTCGTCTATGGGCAATGATATAGCCGATCTAACCAACGACGGCAATGTGGACGTTTTTTCACTGGATATGATGGCCGAAGATCACGAAACCTACATGAGGTCTGGTGGTCCTGATCTGGTTCCTATAGCTCAGACAAAGCGAAATTTCGGGTTTGGCGCGAAAAATGCGCGCAACACCATTCAAATTAACCGGGGGATGTCTCCTGAAGGCAGCCCGGTGTTCAGCGAGATGGCCTTCACCCTGGGCCTTGCACGAACCGAGTGGAGCTGGGCGGCCCTTCTGGCAGATTTCGACAACAGCGGATACAAAGATATTTACGTGAGCAACGGAATGCCTCAACGCCCAAACGATCTTGACTTTACGGCCCATTTGCGGGTAATCCGGGATCAGGACGATCCGGAAAAAGTGGAGCAGGATGAATACCGTGCCCTCGATCGCTTACCGGGTGCAGTTGTTCACGATTATATGTTTAAAAACCACGGAAATCTCGAGTTTGAGAACGTCAGCAGAGAGTGGGGATTCGGCCGTGCGGTTGTGTCGAACGGAGCCGCCTATGCCGATCTAAACAATGACGGCCGGCTTGAGCTTATCGTGAATCATCTGAATGAGCCGGTTTCCATTTATCGTAACACTACCGAGGCGGACAGCGCCGGGGCGTATCTTCGTGTTGTATTAAAGGGTGAAGGCGGCAATACGTCGGGAATAGGGGCGAAAGTGGTGTTATATGATGGCGAAGAAATCTTCTATCAGGAACAAATGCCCACGCGCGGATTTCAGTCATCGGTAGATCACCGTCTGCACTTCGGTCTCGGTGAACGCAGCCGGGTCGATTCGCTGCTTGTGGTGTGGCCCGACCGGAAGTATCAGGTGCTGTACGATGTAGAACTGCGCCGCCGGATCGAGCTCGATCAACAGGAGGCCGCTGGGCAGTTCGATTACAGCAGACTTCACCGGTCCTTTGATCAAATGTGGATGGTCAGGATACCGGAAGCGCAGCAGCTGGATTTCACGCATCAGGAAAACCGGTTCAATGATTTCAACCGCGAGCCGCTTATGCCCTATAAACTTTCCACACAGGGACCGGCCCTCGCCGTAGCAGATGTCAACGGGAACGGACTCGATGACATTTATATCGGAGGGGCGTTTCGTCAGGCCGGCAGTCTGTTCCTTCAGCAGCAGGACGGATCATTCCAAAAAACACAGCAGGATCTGTTTAACGCCGATGCCGTATCCGAAGATGTGGATGCGTTGTTTTTTGATGCCACGGGTAACGGTCTGCCCGATCTTTATGTCGTTTCCGGGGGCGGCCAGTTTGTGGATACCGAAGAAGCTCTGGTTGACAGGCTGTATATCAATCTGGGAGACGGCCGTTTTGAAAAATCCGGGGACAGGATTCCGCTTATGTATTTGAACGGGGCGGTTGCACGTGCCGCCGATATAAACGGAAACGGAGCTTCAGACCTTTTTATAGGAAGCCGCTCGATGCCCTGGCACTATGGTGAGTCTCCGGGAAGCTATTTGCTCCTGAACGACGGAAACGGAAATTTCACAAACGCCACCGACGAGCTTTACCCGGATTTGCCGGACATCGGGATGGTAACAGACGCAGCTTTCGCCGACCTGACCGGAAACGGTACGCCCGAACTTATTATAGTGGGAGAATGGCTTCCCGTTACGGTATTATCGTTGCGGGATGGAAAATTTGAAAACATTGCCGGAGAACTCGGCCTCCGGCAAAGCGGCGGTCTCTGGCAATCCGTTCAGGTTGTTGATGTAAGCGGAAACGGCCAAAAAGACATTGTGCTCGGAAATTTCGGGACCAACAGCCGGATTGACGCATCCCCCGACCGCCCGTTTCATTTATTGATTAGCGAATTCGGCGATGACGGCCGCGCCTCCGCGGTAATGGCCGTTGAGCGGGAGGGCGGATTGTATCCTTTCGACCGACTTGATGAACTGATGCTCGAATTTTCCTTTTTGTCGGGGCGGATAAGCAGTTACAGAGATTTTTCACGGAAAAGTATGGACGAACTATTCGGCAGAAGTAAAGTTTCACAGGCTGCGCGTCAGACCCTTCAGCATTTGGATTCCGGTGCGTATCTTTCCGATGGTAACGGCAGCTTTTCGTGGACCTCATTCCCCGTGGAAGCCCAGGCGTTTCCGGTAATGGGCTCTGCCGTGGTTGAAGGCATGGACGGAACCAAGCACCTTTTACTTACCGGAAACCTTTACGATGTAAAACCCGGCACGGGAGGCAAGCAGGGTGCCGGTCACGGACTTCATCTGATCGTCAATGCCGATGGTACATACCGCACGCTTCCTATTCAGAAAAGCGGATTTTATGTGCCCGGTGAATCCAGGGGCACAGCTATTATAAACGGCCCCGGCGGACGCATTTTTGTAGTAGCCGCAAGAAACAACATGTCACCCCTTATTTTTCAGTTTAACCAGATTGAGTAAAACGTGTTTGAAGCGTGCCGCCGAAGATGTTACAGGGCGGTCTTCAGGCTGAAAAACACCATCACAACATGAAAAAAATTAACGAGATAACAGTTATAGCAGGTCTTATACTGCTTACAGCAATAGCAGGATGCGGACCCTCGGAAGAGCCGGGTCCTCCGGGTCCGGATTCCCAGGCCTACCGGCAGGCCGTTTCGGATTTTTATGTGAGTTTGGCGGCAAGCCAGACCGATGAGGCACGGTTCGGATTTAACAAGATGAACGAGGTGGCCCGTGCATTTCCGCAGGAAGCTGCCGCGTGGGCAAATCTCGGCGTATATGCGATGCGTCAGGGAAACTTTGATCTTGCCGGTGAGCGGTTAGGGCAGGCCAGAGAAGCGGCCCCCGGAAATGCGGATATTCTCTATTTATCCGGCATGTACGAAAGCCGTCGCGGCAATACCGAAGCAGCCATCGATTTTTACCGGCAGGCTTCAAATGTGGACAATCAGAACCTGAGAATGCTTTTTTCGCTGATGAATGAGCTCGAGCGTGAAGACGACAGGGCCAATGCGGAAGAAATCCGGGAAGTTCTGAGACGTATGATGAGTCTGGCCCCGGCGAATCAGGCCGTACAGTATGAGGCCGCCCGTCTCGGCGCCATCGACCGTGATGAGGTGCTGCTGGTTCGCGCCCTTGATGAGCTGGAGACGCACACCGGAACCTGGCCCGATGATGCCCGCGAGCAGCTTGAATTGCTCCGGCAAATGGCCGATGAATCCTCCTTCAGTGATTTCGGTTTTGAGCTCGTGTTTTTACGCAACATGATTGAGGAAACCCCGCAATTTCAGTACGATCTGCTTCGGATTCAATTTCCGCCTACGGAAGTCGGTTTTTTGATTACGCGGTTTCTCTGGCTGCCCGAACCGGTGGTGCAGGTTGCCGAACCCGATCTGGAAATGCGTTTTTCGGCACAGCAGCCGGAAGATATCGACCGTTCATCTTTACTTAAATCGGTAACCCTTCTGGAAGAGCTCCCACCGTTCACCGTTCATATTGCCGATGGTGAGCTGGTGATAGACGCCGATACACGCCTCGGTTTTCCGGGCCGCACCGACGGGCCGCTTTCACCCCGCGCAATTGCCGAAATTGATTACAACTACAACTTCAGAAACGACATCGCCCTTGCCGGAAACCTCGGATTCAGGCTTTACCGGCAGGAAGAGGACCAGAGCTTTACGAATGTGACCGCCGATCTCGGTATTCCCGCTTCTTTACGGGAGCAGTCGTACAACGGCGTCTGGCCCGCCGATGTAGATCTGGACGGCGATCTTGATCTCATCCTTGCACCCTACGGCGGCACACCCCTTGTACTCATTAATCAGGCCGACGGTCGTTTCGGAACGCTGAATCCGTTTGAAGGTATAGAAAATGTAGCGGATGTGCTGTGGGCTGATTTCGACAGTGACGGAGCCGCCGACGCTGTTTTTCTGACCAGGGAAGGCGAGGTAGCTTTGTACCGGAATATGAGGTCCGGCGAATTTGTGCGGGAAGCCGGATTGCCGGAACTGGATAATGTGGCGGCCGTTGCATCCGGTGATATTACGGCCAACGGTTATTTCGAAATTCTTGCGGCCCGAACGGACGGCTCGGTCGCCAAGCTTGCCTATAATCAGCGCCATGATAACTGGGAAAAGTCCGTGTTGATACCGGCCGGTGCCGATCGGGAAGGATTCATCAAAAATGAAACGACATTCTTTATTGCCGATCTGGATAATAACGGCAGTTTTGATCTGGTGCTGTCGGGTTTCGGGAATACCCAAATCTGGCTGAGCGATACCGACGGCGCATTCACCCTGCTTGAAACCGAACCCTTCGGGCGCGTGACCTCTGTATATGATGTTGACGGTAACGAACGCCTCGACCTCATCGGATCAAACAGAGAAGGACAAGCTTTTGAGTGGATGAACACGGGTACCAAGCCGTATTTTGCCTATTCCATCCGTGCGCGGGCCTCCGGCCTTGAAGGAGATCAGCGTATCAATTCTTTCGGGATTGGCGGAGAGATGGAAATTCGCTCCGGCTTGCTCTATCAGAAGCAGGTTATAAACTCTCCGATTCTGCATTTTGGCCTTGGCGAATACGAAGAAGCCGAAATGCTGCGAATTATCTGGCCCAACGGTTCTGTTCAGGCCGAGTTCGCCGAGCTGGGGATGGGGTCCACTATTTTCAATGAACAGGTGCTGAAAGGGTCTTGCCCGTGGCTGTTCACCAACGACGGGGAGCAGATTCAATTTATAACAGATGCGCTTTGGCGGGCTCCGCTGGGGCTGCGTATCAATGCGCTGGAAACGGCGGGCGTTACCCAAACGCTGGATCGCGTGCGAATACCCTCAGGCCTGCTTCGTGAAACCGACGGTATCTACGACGTACGCATTACGGCCGAGCTATGGGAAACCCACTTTTTCGATTATGTCGGCCTTGTGGCGGTGGATCATCCCGAAGATACGGAGATGTTTATAGATGAGCGCTTCGTCTTTCCGGCTCCCGACCTGAGCGCCAGGCTTCTTAGTAAGCCCAAACCGGTTGCGAAGGTGACGGATAAGCATGGCAATGATCTCACTCAAACCTTATCGCAGCCGGATGCCGATTATGTTGCACCTTTCCGGAAAACCTCATTTCAGGGACTGGTGCATCCACACTATATCGAAATTGAAATAGGGGATGACGCACCGTGGGAATCCCCGTTGTGGCTGGTGCTTCAGGGCTGGCTGCGCCCCACCGACAGCTCCATTAATATGGCTCTCGGGCAAGGCCGTCATCAGCCGCCTTCCGGGATTCATGTAGAGGTTTCCGATGGAGAGGGAGGCTGGCAAACGCTGCACGAAAATTACGGAGTTCCGGCAGGTAAGCTTAAATCCATACTACTTGATTTGACCGACGCTTTTCCGCATACCGATGACCGCCGTGTCCGTTTGCATACTACCTCCGAAATCTACTGGGATGCCGTTCGCTGGGCTGAAGAACGCAGTGCCTCGGAAATGATCAAAACAGAATTGACCGCCGGGCTTATGGAGTTGCGGTATCGCGGATTTTCAGAATGGAGCATTGCCGACAGTACCTCGCCCAACCTGCCCGATTACAGCCATATTTCAAGTTCCAATCAGAGGTGGCGGGATTTGATCGGTTACCATACACGTTTCGGTGATGTAACCGAGCTTCTTTCCGAAATTGATGACCGCTACGTAATTATGAATGCAGGTGATGAAATGGTGTTTGAATTTACCTCTCCGGGGGAGCCGAAAGACGGAATGCAGCGCAGCTTTATTTTTGTGTCCGACGGATGGGTCAAAGATGGAGACTATAATACGGAAGCCTCTAAAACGGTACTTCCGTTGCCTTATCACGGCCAGAAAGACTACGACTATAACCGGCGGATAAGGCTTCATGAAGACCCTGTGTACCTGCGGTTTCCGGAGGATTGGGTAAACTACCATACCCGCTTCATCACCCCGGAATCGTTCAGAACCGCGCTAAAATTTGACGAGTAATAAAACCCGGATGATCTATGAATAAACACTACGCAACCCGAATCGGGATAATCATTTTTTTTATCGGCCTGCTGCTTGTACCGGCCGGATTACGCCAGATTGAAGCCTTTCGTTCGGCCGAGGTGTTTGAAGATATGGAGCAGGCTATCGAGCGGTATGGGTTTTATCTGGAAGACGTGACGCAGGTTTCCGGAGTGAATTTTATTCATCAGCGCCCCACGCTTGATCCGCAGCTAAATCATATTCTGCCGCAAATTTCATCGGTCGGAGCATCGGTAGCCGTGGCCGATTTCAATAAGAACGGTTTGCATGATTTTTATTTAACGAACAGCCGTTTCGGTGCTCCGAATGCACTCTATGTAAATCAGGGTGAAGGCCGCTTCACCGATATGGCTGCCGAACTGGGTGTGGCCGGTGTAAATACGGAGAAGACCGGCGTGTCTATGGGCTCGGTCTGGGGTGACTTCAATAACAATGGTTATGAAGACCTGCTTATTTATAGATGGGGATATTTGGCGTTATTTGAAAATAATCAGGGAGAAGGCTTCACCGATGTGACCCTGGCTTCCGGCCTGAAGGATGCAGGATGGATGAATGCGAATACCGCTGTTTGGCTGGATTACAACGGAAACGGATATCTCGATCTCTTCGTGGGCGGTTACTTCCACGAAGACGTGAATTTCTGGAATCTGGAAAACACGATGATTATGCCCGACAGCTACGAATACGCAACCAACGGCGGCCGAAACTACCTGTTCGAGAATCAGGGAGACGGCACGTTTAAAGATGTAAGCGAACAGCTCGGCCTGCTTGAAACCCGTCGCTGGACCCTTGCCGCGGCGGCTGGAGATCTCAACGGTTCGGGCTATCCTGATCTCGTGCTGGCTAACGATTACGGCGTGGACGAACTGTTCCTAAATCAAAACGGAACCGGATTTAGAAATGCGGGAGAATCTGCGGGGATGGGATTTGTCCCAAAAAGCGGCATGAGCGTGGCTTTTGCCGATGTGCTCAATCAGGGTAATCTGGCGATTTATGTAACCAACATTTCCGAAGCCGGGGTACTGATGCAGGGAAATAACCTTTGGGTGCCTTCACGGCGCTCAACCGGCGACCGCCTGCGGTTCAGGAATCTGGCCGGTAATATGGGCGTGGAAATCGGCGAATGGGGCTACGGCGGACAGTTTATAGATTTTAACAATAACGGTTTTGCAGACCTGTATGTGGCCAACGGATACGTTTCGGATGAACCCGATACCGACTATTGGTACGACTATGCCAAAGTTGTGGGAGGCAACCGTAATGTTATTATGGATGCCCGAAACTGGCCGGCCATGCAGGGGCGCACGTTCTCGGGATACCAGAACAACAAAATATGGATGAACGACGGCGCCGGCAGATTTCGGGAAGTTGCTGCCGCTGTGGGCGGGCTTCTCAATCTGGACAGCCGCTCCGTTGCCTATGCCGACTTGTACGGCAACGGTGCGCTCGACCTCATTGTAGCAAACCAGAACGGTCCGGTGAAAGTCTATAAAAATCATGTGAATCCGGCGCACAACTGGGTTGCCTTCTCTCTTGAAGGCGTAATCAGTAACAAAAGCGCAATCGGGGCGCAAATCACGCTTTTCTGGGATGAAAGCAGACATGTTAAAACCATACATGCCGGCGATGCTTTCAGTTCACAAAGCCAGCGGCCACTCCATTTTGGAATTGGCCTGAGCGAGGACATTATCAGAGCTGAAATCCGGTGGCCTTCGGGCATAATCCAGACCATAGATGCGCCTGAAATTAACAGGCTTCACCGTATAACCGAACCCTCCGAATCCTGATGAGTAAAACAGCTACGTTAAAAAAACCGGCCTTTGAATTCCCCAAAGCTTATATCGGCCCGCTGCTGATTTCCGGCATATTGCTGGCGGCCCATTTGTCATTCGGCATTCTGGACAGCTACTGGAAGCTGGCTACGGCTATAGGCGTAAGTTTCCTTACCGAAGCAGTTCTCTATTACCTGATGTTCGGTAAAACGCGGAATATGGCGAGTGCCTATGTTTCGGGCATCAGCGCCGGTATTCTGGTTCGGTCGCCCATGGTATGGCCTTTTGCCCTCTGTGCCATGATATCGATCGCCTCCAAGTACGTGCTTCGTTACAAAGGGCGGCACATCTGGAACCCCACCAACTTCGGTGTGGTGATGATCATTTTACTGGCCTCCGACAGCGCTGCCGTACTAAGCATTCAGTGGGGGAGTAATATGTGGGCCATGCTCGTAATCTGGCTGGTCGGGCTGGTAACACTTTGGAAGATAAAGCGCTTTCATATCACCTTCGTTTACATTATTTCATTCCTCATTTTCGGATGGTTTCGCAGCCTGTACACCGGTGATGCTTTTCTTGCTGAAATTGCGCCCATGACCGGTCCCATGTACCAGTTGTTTGTGCTTTTTATGATGACCGACCCCAAAACGACCTTGTCAACCCGGAACGGGCGCATGCTTGTGGCTTTCCTTATTGCACTGGTCGAGTTTTTCTTCAGATTGAACGAGGCTGTTTACGCGCCCTTTTATGCGCTTTTTATTGTCGGTCCAATTGCGCTGATTGTTGAGGACTGGTGGAGAAACGGATTTTCTTTCAAGACGACGGAAAAAGAGAAGCGGGATGAATTTCCGTCACCCAAAGCCGGATTTTTCAGGAATGCAGCCCGGTAAACGTGCACCTGTGCCGCATACCGTTCCGGAATTCACACTGAGAGGGGAAGCAACTTGTTAGGCTGCATGTCATTAACCACTACGTAAGTATTTATGGAATTCCGGAGGCGGAAAAAGCAGAAAGCTCCGTATACTCTGTGGAAGGAAATTAGATCAATGGAAAAGTGGGAATTATAATAGGTTTTATGATATTCTAATAACATTATTAGTATATATGTGTAATAAAATTCAATCCGGCTGTTACAATCAGAGGGAGCCGATTTTAAGCCTAAGCACAGAGGAATTAATGTTGGTGAGGGCCTGATTTATTCATTTTCATATTTTTTTGAAAAAAACTTTTAGTAAATGAAAGCGCTTTTATATCTTTAGGTGTTAAATTTGTAAAGTGTTGCAATCTCATGTAAGGCGCACATCCCCAACGTGGATGAGGTAGATGACTGAAGAGCTAATGCAGTGCCGTGCGCCGAATTCTAAACCTAAACCTAACAATGGATTGATCTATGAAGGATAATGGGATACATACGTATGCCGATCGTACAGCGCTTTCGTGTTCCTCTAAGGGAACATTGCAAAGCCGCCGCGGACGGATACACATGTTGGGAATAACGGGCTATTTGATTTGCTTTTTGCTTGCTTTCGGCTGGCAGGGGGTTCAGGCCCAGGAAAGAGTGCAGGTCTCGGGTGTCGTAACAGACGCCGACGAGGGTGATCCACTCATCGGTGTTACAGTTGTGGTTCAGGGGTCGCTTGAATCGACCGGCTCCACAATTGGTACATCAACGAATATTAATGGTGAGTACACCATTAACGTACCTTCGGATTTAAATACGATCGTATTTTCATTCGTCGGATACCGGACTCTTGCTGTTGATATCGACGGCCGAACCGAAATTGATGTCGAACTGACGTCGGTTGCCCGGGAGCTTGATGATCTGGTTGTTGTGGGATATGGAACTCAGCGTCAATCTGAGATTACCAGCTCCGTATCTACCATCACGGCCGCTGATTTCCAATCCGGAAACATCAACGACTCTCAGCAGCTTCTTCAGGGTAAAGTAGCCGGCTTGTCGGTTTCAAGACCCGGAGGAGACCCGAATGCAGACTTCACCATCCGTTTGCGTGGTCTGTCCACACTCGGGGTTAACCAGGAGCCGCTCATCGTAATTGACGGCATTGCAGGCGCTGATCTCAATACGGTCGATCCGAACGATATCGAGTCGATGACCGTGCTGAAAGATGCATCTGCTGCAGCTATCTACGGAACACGCGGTGCCAACGGAGTAATACTTGTTACTACCAGAACCGGTACAGGTGCACAGCCGCTTAGCGTACAGTATAACGGTCAGCTTTCAATTGCTACGGTTGCTAATCAGCTTGACGTGCTGTCTGCCGACCAGTACAGAAATTTCAGCTCTTCCGATCCGGAACTGGCTCCGACCGATTTGGGCAGCGAAACCAACTGGTTCGATGAAGTTACCCAAACCGGCGTTACCCAAACTCACAACCTTTCGGTTAGCGGCGGAGGGGAGACCACAACTTACAGTGTGTCCACAACCTACCGGGATATTCAGTCCATTCAGCAGGGGTCAGGGCGTCAGCAGTTAAACGCGCGTTTGAACCTTACGCATCGTGCTTTGGATAACCGGCTGCGTTTAACCACTACATTGGCGGTTACAGACCGTGACGAGAAAATAGGACTTGGTGAAGTCTTTCGTTATGCGGCCCTTTTCAACCCGACCGCTCCGGTAAGAAACCCTGACGGAACATTCTTCGAGCAGGATTTCTTCGATTACTTCAACCCGGTTGCCATCAACGAGCAGTCTACGCTCGAAGCTGAGTCAACACGCATGAACCTCGGCTTCCGTGCTGAATACATGTTCGACGACTACGTGCCCGGACTCTCCGGATCACTCTTCTACGCACGTCAGAGCTTCAGCCAGCTTCGTGGTGAGTACTACTCCAGGAACGCAAAATTCCGTGGTGCCGGCCGAACCGGTCTGGCTATCCGTGAATCATTCGATTCCCGTAGTGACCTGTTCGAAGGGACTCTGAATTACGACCGTTCGTTCGGGACTGTGCGCTTCGAAGCTACAACAGGATACTCCTATCAGGAATTTTCCGATGACCTCTTCTTCGCTGAAGGCGGCGATTTCATTAACGACAGCTTCGGATGGAACAACATCTTTGAAGCCCGTGAATTCGACCGAGGCGAAGGTACCGTATCCAGCTTCCGGAACGAGAATAAATTAATCGGGTTCTTCGGACGCACCAACTTTGTAATCGACGACACGTACTTCGTGTCCGGTGCAGTTCGCCGGGAAGGGTCCACACGTTTTGGTGAGGACAACAAATGGGGCCTTTTCTTCGCTGTTAGTGCGGGACTTGAGGTTACCAACCTTATCGATATCAGTGGTGTAGATCAGCTTAAGGCACGTGTAAGTTTCGGTGAAACCGGAACCGACGCTCCGTTTAACGGTCTTGCTCAGCGCCGGTTCAGCTCCGGCAGCAGCTTCCTCGTAGACGGTCAGTTTATTCCGTCTATCGGCCCGGTAACCAACCCAAACCCTGAGCTGAAATGGGAAGTGAAGCGCGAGTTGAACGCAGGTTTGGATTTCGCGGTAATGGATGCGCGTCTGAACGGTTCTCTCGATTTTTATGTGAGCACAACCGATGACCTGCTTCTTGAGATTAATGTACCGGTTCCGCCTAATCAGGCACCTCTTACCTGGGTGAACGCTGCTGAAATCAGCAATACGGGTTTCGAAGCTGCACTGAATTATGATGCGGTGCGTACATCCGATCTCACCTGGACTACCGGAATTACGTTTTCAACCAATCAGTCCAAACTCGAAAGCTATGCAGCAGGCCGGCAGTTGGTGGCCAACGTTGGAGCTCCGGGCCTCAACGATACCCCGATCATCCTGGTGGATGAAGGCCGAAACATAGGTGATATTTACGGCTGGAAATTTGCCGGATTCGACGACGACGGCGGATGGTTGTTCTTCGACATTGATGGTAATGTTGTAGATTCAGAAACCATCGGTACGGCTGATCGTCAGGTTATCGGAAACGGTTTGCCCGATTTCGAGCTGAGCTGGACCAACACCGTTCGGTATCAGAACTGGGATTTCAATATGTTCTGGCGCGGGGCGTTCGGACACGATTTGGTAAATTCCTATGATATTTTCCACAGAAATCCGTTTTTCATCAGCTCTCGTAACGTGATGGAATCAACACGAGATATTCCTGAACTTACGGCTGCTCCGCTCTTCTCGAGCTTTCAGGTGGAGGACGGTACCTTTTTCCGTCTCGAAAATATCACCCTCGGGTACAGCTTCAACCTCTCGCCCGAATCGGTGCTTGCCCGCGCAAGAGTTTATGCTACGGTAAACAATCTTCTTACCCTTACAAACTACTCCGGAATCGATCCGGAAGTGCGGTTTGCTGATCGTGGACCAACGGATAACGCCGGTCGTGCCGGCGACCCTAACCCCCTGGCACCGGGAATTGATCGCCGTGACCAGTGGTTTACACAACGGTCCTTTGTATTCGGCGTAAGTCTTGGATTCTAAATTTTTAAAAGAACTATAGCTATGAAGAAATTCAATATGACTAAACTGCTTTCGGTAAGTGTACTGGCTATTCTGCTTGGATTTGCCTGTACCGACCTTACTGAAAATATTCCCAGTGAGCTGACCGACGACACGTTTTTCCAGACGGAAGACGAGTTTGTGGCCGCTTTGGGTGATGCCTACACCACTCTGGCCGCATGGCAGAACCACGGTGGATTGTTTTCACTGAACGAGATTTCCTCGGATCAGGCCGCCATTCCTGTAAAAGGGGGCGACTGGGAAGATGGTGGTATATGGGTAGATGCCCATCGCCATACCCTCGATTCCGAGCATGGGCCTACCAACGGAGCCTGGAATTTTCTGTTTTCCGGTGTAAGTAATACCAACAGACTTATTTTCCAGTTTAATTCTGCCGTTGAAGCAGGAAATGCAGACGCTGACCTGGCCGAAGGGTTCATTGCAGAGCTGCGGGCAATGCGCGCTTTCTACTATTATTATCTCCTTGATAATTTCGGAAATGTGCCGATAGTGGATGACTTCGCAAATGCTCCGGAACGCCCTGCTAACAATGCCGATTTCCAAACGGGACGTCAGCAGGTTTTTGATTTCGTGGAAAGTGAGCTTCTCGCTACCGCCGACATCATTACCGACGACCCCACAGGTGATTACGGACGATTTAACCGCTACGCAGCTCATTTTCTGCTCGGTAAATTGTACCTGAATGCGCAAGTGTACACCGGTACGTCCCGTTGGGCTGATGCGGTAACTCATTTCCGTATCGTAGTTGATGAAGGCGGATTCGCCCTTGCTGACAACTACTTCACCAATTTTGCGACGAACAATTCACAGTCGTCCGAAACCATTTTCGCCATACCGTACGATTCGGTATTCCTGCCTGGTTTCAACATGCATCACATGACCCTGCATTACGGTCATCAGCGTACATTCAACTTTCAGGATCAGCCCTGGAACGGATATACCACGCTTCAAGCCTTTTACGAGTCCTTTGAAGAAGATGACATTCGCAGGGAAGGCTTGCTCTCCGGTCCTCAGTTCGATATTAACGGGAATCCGATCATCGATAACGAAATCTCTGAAGGCCATCATCTCACGATTACTCCGGAGATCCAGTCAATCCGTATGCAGTCGTCTCTGTCACGCCAGATGGGAGCTCGCTTCGTGAAGTTTGAGTATGCCATCGGGGCAACTCCCGACCTTGACAACGACATCCCTGTTTTCCGTTACTCGGATGCTGTTCTTTCTCTGGCCGAAGCGCTTTGGCGTCAGGGTCAGGATGGAGA
>PXDL01000255.1 GCA_003566395.1 Balneolia bacterium
CAGTTTTTCAAATTGCTAAAAGAGATGGGGAGCTTTGGTTTCTTTTAGCGGAACGGAACGGGGTTTAGCCATTTTTTCCAGCCGGCGGTTTTTGGAACCCTTTTGTCCGCACAAAAGGTAAAAGGAGGTATGTTTCGAAATGCAAAGTATAAATTTGAATCCATCCCATGAGGGGAGCTCAATTGCTTTATTGTAGAATCGGACTCAGGTTACTTGCACCCTCAATATGTCAGCGCTTAATTTTTAAAAAAAAATCACAGACGAATTTAGTTCACGTTATACCAGGTTTCTGATTACTCCAAAGATGATTAAAGACAATGCGGGGTGCTCTATTAAAAAAAGAGCACAGAATTACTCCTGTGCCCCTTTTTAGAGTGTGAAATTCAGTTTCGTTCTACCCCTGATCCGGTGGCGGTGGCAGGTTCAGCGGATTTCCGGATGGTCCCGGTTCATGTATTGACATAAGCACCACCGATATTTCATTATCGATTGATACTTTTTCGATGGAGGGCTGGGTGTAGGTTTGCTTATTCATAGTTCAAAGATGTGGTTATGATTATAAATTAATTACTTAACGACCGTCATTTTCCGGCTTTGGATGAAGTTTCCAGCCTGTATGCGATAGAGATACATGCCGCTGGACAGGCGCGATGCATCAAATATTGCGGTGTGGAAACCCGCCGTTTGCGGACCGTTATGAAGCAGGGCTACCCGCTGGCCCAGAATGTTGAAGACCTCAAGGCGTACCTCGGTTGCTTCGGGAAGCGCGTAGCGGATAGTGGTGGTGGGGTTAAACGGGTTGGGGTAATTCTGATCGAGGGCAAATCGCAGCGGTTTATCCTCAATCGGGTTTGAAGTGGCCATATTCTCGCCCGAAATGAAAAACCGACCGGCATTTTTGTTATGCTGCTGATTGTCGAGCCGGGCCGGTGTGGGGGTTTTATAGCTTGTGGAAGTTGACGTCAAATTCCGGCCTGCGGGGCGGGAAAGGGCGTCCAGTTCGAAGCTGTAAGAGAATGATTCTGTAATGGGAATGGAGATGTCTTCAACCAGATCATTAAAATACAGGGTGATGCCTTCCGGAGCGCTTAGCTGCGTGGCTTCCAATGTATAGCTTCCCTGTCGTGTCGCGCGGATATCGAGCGGAATCTGGGTATCATCGTCGATTTCGGGATGCTGAGCGATATCGAGCAGCAGATTGTTGGATTTTATACCGGCAATCATGGCGTAATCCGATGAGAGCGGCTGAAGTTTGAGGACATCTCCCGCTACTTTTTCGTGTCCGCCGTCTTCACTCAAACGAAGCCAGAACGAATTCTTCATTCCCTGACCCGAAAGCTCAAGGCGCGCCACGGTTTCGGGCACACCTCTGCCGAGAAATACGCCGCCGGTAGTCTGAGCTGCGGTCGGAAACTGGAGCCCGGGAGACTCCGCCTCTTCCACATTCCGGACCAAAAATCCCTGAAACGGGGCGATGAGTCCGTCGGTGATATCCCCGATATTTCCGGTTACGGTATAGGTTTTCCAGCTTCCCGGTCCGACCTCGCCTTCGGAGGGGCCTCCGTCGCCGTCGTTGTCGTTCACATCCCAGATGTAGATCACCCCGCCTACCTCATCCCGTACAAGGTCGGCAAAGCCAAGGGTCCCCGGAAAGGGGTTGCCGAGGAGCGAAAATCCTTCACTCAGGGGATTCACAGGAGGGGAGACGTCCCCGGGAGAAAAGGCGCCGAAGAAGGTATTCAGCGTTTTAGGAAAAGCGCCGGTTCCTCCGGGTTCTTCATCATTATAAACATAGACCAGGATGCCGGTACCGTCTGGGACGGACTGGTTCAGATCGCTCACGCCGATCCAGTTATAGCCGCCGTCGGAGCCGGGAAGCCAGCGGAATACGTTGGGTGAAGCGGAGGGCTCATCACTTCCGGCAGCACCTTGTGTCCAGATAGGCTCCAGGTAATCGGCAAGGGTGATGCCGGCCGGGGCGGAAAGAAGACGATAGCCTTCGGCTCCGGTGAGTTCGAAAGAGGGTGAGCTGTAATTGTTTGTAGCAGCACCTGCTCCGCTGCCTCCTGCAAAAATAGGAGCCAGCGATTCACCGGTAATGACGTTTCCGTAACTGATTTTGGAGTCGAAACCGGCTCCGTCTCCGCCGACAAACTGTGCGCTCGCAGGCGAGCTGACAACCAGAACAGAAATTAGCAGGGCTGTAATCTTGATTATTGGGGTTAAA
Source organism: Balneolia bacterium (assembly GCA_003566395.1). Taxonomy (GTDB): domain Bacteria; phylum Bacteroidota; class Rhodothermia; order Balneolales; family Cyclonatronaceae; genus Cyclonatronum. Next base: position 2,228 of record PXDL01000255.1, read on the forward strand.
TATTTCATGGGTCTCTTAATTAAGGTCCGGGTTGTTATTGAGCGGGAGTTGATGGGGCTGTTCGAACGGTGCGAAAGCCAGCTCCCTCCGAGTTTGAGGAAAAGATGTCAAAATTAGTATCTGCTTGATCTGCAAGAAATGCACGTGCAGAAATTCTCAGGGGCCGAAGTCCGACAAAACTCTGGCTTTGAGTAGTAAAATCTCCACCTCTTTTACTACCGACTTGAATTTCACCAATACTAAATGTATGGTTTCCTTCCGAATCAAGACTTCCATCACCATGAATGCCTGTTGTAGTAATTTCCCAGCTACTCATTAAGGAAACGACGAATTCAGAGACATTGCCCGATAACTCCATTATCCCGTAGTAAGATGCACCGGAGGTGATACGGTCGCTATCGGTATTTGCAAAAATACCGACTCTTGCCGCTCCGGCCCCAAGGTTATCGCCCTGGCCATCCACAAAGAACTGGGTATCACGATAAATGGCATTTCCTCTTGTAAGATTGTAGTTGCTGGCAATAAACTCATCAATCTCATCTTGGTTTCCCACAGTGTAACGATCTTCATTAATCTGAATGGTTCCCCATGCATACTCACCTTGAACCGGTGTCAATGGACCTCTTGAAGCTTTTTCATACTCCAGTTCAGTCATAATTCTCATTGATGACCAGCTTGCATAGGCCCAGGGTTCGCGGGCTGAAATACGATGTAAGGGCACGAATGGCAGTTCGGTTTCGTACAGGCCGTCTGTAACAGATAGTTTGTTTCTTGAACGCGAGTCCAGCTCAGTATCATTTGTAGCAGTTCTAAACTCTTGGCGAAACCTGCTTTCTGCCTGGGTTGTTGTTAGGCTATTCAGAAAATCTACATATTGCTGCTGCGTAACAGAGTATTTCATCACATAAAAAGCTCCGAAACCCTTTGGAAAGTCAGAAGGGATGGTGCCGCTCACAAGTTTGCCATTTGAGAAAATCTGTCCGGTTGACTGGCCGACCTGAATGGCGTCTTCACTGGTAATTTGAAAAGGTGTCCCCGGACTGTTGCCCTCATAAAATTCAGAATATGTAGAACTTGAATTTCCATCACCGACATAAAAGCTGCCTTCCGGTACATGAACCATTTCAATGGCGAATACCTGCACATCTACAAGATCGGTATCACTTACTCCGTCCGAGGAGTAGTTCCATTGTAGTTGAGCTCCGGATGCAGTAAACGTGCCGCTACCTAAACCGCTGCGATATAAAAAGGCACCCATTCCGGGATTCGAGACTTCATCATATGGCTGGCTTTCATCAATTAAACCTGTTTGAACCAAAGCAGATGTCCCTGAGCCCGATGAATGACCTTGATTATTCAGTGAAGCGTGCTGCCAGCCTGTGTCTCCGGGAATGCGGAACTTTACAAAAACCCAGACGGCATCCCACCATTGGGTATTAGCATCGATTACCCGCCAGGAGTTTTCCCAGCTGATATCGAACTGTACTAAAACACTGCCTTCATCCGTGTCCTGCCCGGTGAGGGAGATGTTGCTGACCGACACTTCGTTGGCTATACTTTGTGTAGTAACAAAGCAGAGTAGAAGGCCTAAGATGATGCTTGTGAGAATTCTGGTATTCATAATTAAACAGGTATAGAGTTGTAGTTGATGTCTGTCTTATTCAGCGGGAGATGAAGGCTGGGAGCGAACCACCCGAAAGCCGATTCCCATAGAGTCGAAATCAAACGCGGCTGGTTGTCTGGCCCGGACCCGGTTGGAGACCTGATTCCATGATCCGCCATTCCAA
>PXDL01000208.1 GCA_003566395.1 Balneolia bacterium
CGGGTTCATCGGAAACAGTTCTTTCAATTTGGTATCCGTCCCCCTCGACAGGTTGACCGTCTCGGAACCGTGGCGCAAATTTCCGGCCTATACCCTGCAACATTTTGCGCTGTTCATCCTCCCCCCCGGAACCGTCGGAACCTGGGATGTCAATTTCACCCTCGATACAGACTTCCAGAATGTCACTCGCAATCAAAGCGCGTTCCAGAATTCCAGCGCGTTCAACTGCAAGACAAATTTCCCGCAACCACTGCAACCCCGGATCGGCAACACGTTCCTGCGCCTCGGTGTGTCCATCCAGCAGCGGCGGCAACTCAAATACATTTTGAATAATCCAGTCCATCGGCTGAACCCATGCCCGGAATGAATGCCTTCCCTCGTCGGTATGAGGTCTGCCTGCTTCCCACCAGTGACGAACGATTGCCAGCACCGCGCCAATGTACCGCGCCCGATTTGATTCGACGTGAGTTAAGACATCGCCTTGCGGGTATTTGGTGAACTGAAAACCTGGGGGGCGTTTTCTTAATCGTACCGCACAAGCACGATTTGCCATGTCCCGCGAAAGCTCCGCTTTGTTTGAAGTCAGTAGCAGAAAAACGCGTCTCACGTCTACAGGAACGGTGTCCCGATACGGAACCCGGCATTCAAATAACGGTTCTGTGGTCGCACTCTCCAAAAGTGGAGAATCTAATCCACCCCGTAAATTGTCGAGTAGCAACATCGACGCGCCCGCATAAACGGCACTTGAAAAAGATTCCTCAACAGAACCCACTCCACCTTTGCGCTGGGTCACTGTTCTGATTTTTTCGGCATATAGGGCACCTATCAACCGCGTGAGGTATCCTTTGCCTGTTTGGCTTGCGTCCGCCTCGATCAACCCCACCGGGGCACGGGCATTCATTCCGAAAAGCTGACCCGCTAAAAAAGCCGGGGTCAATAATAAGGCAATCGCCCGCGCCATGTCGTTTTCAGTTGGAAAATCAAAATCTTTCAGGATTTCAACCAGCACCTGCGCCGCCTCGGTGGTGTCCATTTCGGGCACCGGGCCGCCGTCCCACCCTCGGACCATGCAACCCGATTCAGGATCGAAAGATTCCACCAGTCGAACGCCGCCGGCAATGTCAGGAACCAGCACCGGGCATGATGTTAAGTGTCTAATTTCCGGCAATGCTTTTTTGAACCTCCGGGCATGAAGTAGAGATTTGCACCGCGATTCTGAAAACATCGTTGGAACATTTCCGTCCGCACTTTTACGGAGCACTTGACAGATAGGCGGCTGAAGTTCGGAAACAAGTTCCGCCGGGTGAATCGGCTTGATTCCTTCAGGATTAACCTCAACCGGAATACCCGCCCGCATAAAATAGCGTTCGGTTCCTGCCAAAATTCCCCCCGCCTGGCCTGCGATTAGTGGAACCGGGTATTCTCCCCCATCGGGAACAAAAAGAACGGGGATGTCTGTTTCTGTGCTTTGTGCGTCGTTCTTAAACTCTGGCACATTTTCAACCATATCAAGTAACTCGTCTCGCGTCCCTCCCGCGTCGCACCAGTCAGCGGCATCCTTCACGGGCTTTTCGTTGCGGTCGGGCAATTCCAGTACCCGGACCCGCGCCGCAATGCCGTGTAGCATTCCTGCAACCTTGGCCGCGTGCTTCCGTCCGGGTTCGTCTTTGTCTGCTATCAAGACAACATCGGCACCGCGTAGAGCTTCGGAAAAATCATCCCTCCATTTCCCCGCGCCGCCTGGGTTACAGGTTCCACAAAAGCCAAGATTCACCAGCGCGTGAACGTCCTTTTCACCCTCGACAAAATAGACGGGTTCACCAGCTTTGACCGCCTTCAGCACGTCGGGCAACCGATAGAGAACGCGGCGAATATTTTTCGTTTTCCATGTCCACCCGTCTTTTCCATCGGGGGCACGCTGGCGAAAATCTTTCGGTTCCATCCGGCAAACCTGAAACAATAGATTTCCGGCCTCGTCGGTGTAGTCGTATGATTGAACGATTTTCCCGAATCCCTTTTTCTTTTTGGGTTCCTCGGTCGGTTCGAGATTTGCCCATTCTGCCAATGTTTCAAGCGCGGTCGGGAAGTCTTGTCCGGTTAGCTCTCGGTGAAGCTGGATAGCATCCCCGCCTCGGTCGCACCCGTGGCACCGGAAAGCCTTCCCTTCATCGAAAATTCCGAAGCTTGGGCGGCTGTCGTCATGGCCTGGCAACGGGCAACATATATCCTGCCCGGTAAACTGGATCCCATGACGGGAAAGTACGTCCGAACACGTCAACCGGGATTTGATTTCTGAAACGTCGATCTTCATTTCCCCACCTCCTTTTTTCCCACAAGCTCCCACCAGCGGAAAACTCTTTTCAAAAAGTCAGCTTCAAGGCATGGCACGTCTAATAGTACACCCGCAATAGTTTGAACAAGAAGCCAATCCGGGGCAAGGCGGTGGTCTGCATCCCGGACATCCTCGGCGGCCAGCGCGTAGAATTTCCGCTTTTTCCTCTCTGACATATGGAAGTATTTCCGCTTCGGAAAATGATAGTTCAACAACCCTAATAAATCGCTCAGCGTCTTTTTTCCATGGAGTTCACAAGGCGGCAAAAAACCGGGCTTGTGCTCTCGTTTTAAATACCCGGAAAGGTTTGGATGACTTGCGGCGGGTACACCTTCATAACGCATTTGCGCGGCAATTCCTGAAGCGTATCCAAACCGATAATTATCACCGAGAATGTGTTCCAGCTTTGTGGGGTCCGGGGTCACGAATCCGCCGCCTTTTTTAAATACAACGACTCTTTCGATAGGGCACCCCATTTGATAATAGGCAACACTATGACCCGCTTCGTGGTAACAGGTTTGGGCAAGGGTCCATTTCTTAGCAAATTTTTTTGCACCCTCGATAGTCGGGGGACCGCCTCCCGATTCGATTGAAATAAGTCTCCGCAATAGGTCGCGGTCAGTATTTGACATTTCCGGTGATTCATGGCATGTATTAACCATGTCATTCCCCTGACTCTCCCCTCGCGCCTGCCAGCCGGGGGCTTTTTCTTTTATGGGGTCGCTCATTGTGCATCCCCCTCGAAGCGTTCCAAGGATTCAGCGGTGATCCGCAATGTACGCGGTGATCCTGCCCGGAGATATCGGGCTTCCAATTCCCCCGCCTCTATCATTCGGGTGATGGTTTTCGTACTGAGCGAAAGACGTTTCGCGGCCTCGGAACGGGTCAACAGTTTCCGGGAAGTCGTCTCGGATTGCCCCTGACTGTCTACGGCCGATTTTAACAAGCGTATTACCGCGTGCATCTCGGTCGGATGGATTGCGCCTGAGGATGAAAGGGGACGTAACAGACCCTCGACAAGGGCCGCCGTGGTGGTGGAGATTTGCGCGGGCATGTTACCAGCTCCGTAATTTTTCGTAGTCAGGAAAGAGCCTTTCCACTGGTTCGCCCATGGCATCCGCAAGGCGGCGGGCTGTTGGCTGTGAGCATCGGCAACCCCTTTCGATGATACTGACTTGCGTAGGTGTCAATTCAGCGCGAAGGGCTATTTCTGTGAGAGTGACCCCTATTTTTTTCCGATTTTCGCGCAAGTGGTTATTGATTTTTCTGTTGCGGTTTTGCTCCGCTGGTAGTATTTTATTCATGATGTTCGGTTCCTGACGTTTAGGTTTTCTGGGCATCACGCCCCTTCAGTGACAGCTGAATGGGGCACTTTTTTGCCTCTCTCTTTATATTTTGCTGTGAATCACTTGCCTGTGTCAATGGGTTGTCATGTTATTTAGTTTCTTTTTTATATCTCCTAAGTTCTTAACTTGTAAATATTTGCGGATATATTTTGAAGCTGACTAAAAAAAACTTTTCAAAAAACACAAAAAAACCGCTTCCCACGCGGAAAAGCGGCTGTTTTATTTTCAAGTTTCGTTTCTTTTAGGCGGTCGCCTCCATACTAATTTCAGGGCATCGGCTCGAACCTTCCGCCATATCCAACAGACGACGGATTTCCTCGACGGGTAA
>PXDL01000323.1 GCA_003566395.1 Balneolia bacterium
CAAGGGGTGAAGTAGATGTACGCGTCATCCCTATTGGAGATTCCGATGCTTTTGCTGAATTCAGCACCACTCCCCAATCAAATATAGCCGGCTTATTTTCCGTTATTCTTGGAAGCAATATCAATTACGGCCTCTATGCGAGGGCAACGCAGGCCGGAGATCCCGTTTCCGGATTCTTCGAATACCCAGAGGATCTAACCGGTCGTATTGAAACCCAACAAAACATCCTGTTGGCCGGACGTAATATCACCATTACCGATGCTGCTACCGATCCGGGCTGTTTTATTGAGGAATCCGGTGAGGGTGCTTTTACAGAGGTTTTCCCTTACGAAGACTGTAACATACAGGGCAGTGATATCGATGCTGAGCTTGCCGACCGCGACGTTCGCGTGGTTACCGCCGGGGATATTACGGTTGAAACCAATGCATTAAGCATTACCCTAAATGATGCCCCCCGCGAGCTGGCGTTTCTGACCTCAACCGATGCGAATATCAACAGCGCACTTACGGCGGCTGGCAATCATCCGCTCAGTCTGCGTATTGAAACCGATACGAATATCAGCAATGCCGGTGATTTCACGCAGGGAGCCGATGGCGACATCACTACGAATGACGGCGACATTCAGATTGACACCCGTACGCTCACAGCCAACGCGGAAATGAACGCGGGCACCGGAGCCGTGCTGTTTAAAGCCATCACCCTGGATCTACAAGCAGATGCGGATATCAAGACCACAAGCGGCAACATCACGCTCATAGCCACTGCAATTACGGAGAATGAAGCTGCCCGCGTAACAACGCAAACAGGTGAGATGTTGGTCAGGCCGCTGACATCTTCAAATAACATTCGAATTGCAGCTACTGGAACGGGCAGTTTAGAGCTTTCGGACGTGCTTATTCAAAATGTTCTGGTGATTACCGATGCTGCTGACGGACTGCTAATCTTCGGCGGTGATACCGGCTTTACAGGTAGTATTTTCACAGGTGTAGTTAACTTCCCGCAGCCGCTGAAGCTGGAAACGCCAAATAGCATCACCCTTGGTCAATCGACCTTTGAGCGTAATGCGACGCTAAAGGCCAATGGCACCATGACCCAAAGCGCTGCTATAACGAGCTCCGATATCAACGAAGCCGTGCTTAGCTTTGAGGGAACGGCAGACATCACCCTGCAAGACGAAAACAACAGCGTCTATGAAATAACGGTTGACGGTAACGAATCTATCAGCTTCAATAACGACGGGGAGCTGCGGGTTGGTGAAATAACGGTCACCACCGGCACCGTTCGCATTGCGACATACGATGATGATGCGAACCTGATTCTTACCGATAATATTAAGACAGATAACGCAGGTCTAACTTCCATCACCCTGTTTGCGGCCTTTAATAAAGAAGCCGGTGAGTTCGACGGCGGACAGATTATAGCACAAGCAGGCACCTCATTTGAAACAGGCACTAACGGAAATGTACTCCTCTACACCGGATCGATCCGTACCAGCCCGGGTATTGGTCCGGATGAGTTGGATGTGATCACCATCGCGCCGGCGAACTACCGGTTCAACAAAGACGCCACCGATGCGGCCGGTACTCTTGAGCTGGATACCTTCGTAGGAGACCGCATCTTTGACATCCTTCGTGAAGGTCCGGCCGATGCCCCGGTAATCGACTTCCTGATCCCGTTTACAACCGAGTTTCGCATCGATTTTACCGCGCCTACAACTATTGGTGGCGAGGACGGAGGGTCTAATATTACCGGCTATGAGTTTCAGCTGGGTGAGGATGTAAGCGAAGATGACGACGATTGGAAGGTTATTAGTGGAATAACAGACGCAGATCAAGAAGTTTTCAAAGATAAACTAATTAGTAATGGCGGTATCAATGCGGGTGAAACCTACACCATTCGCATTCGTGCGGTGAACCTCTCCGGCGGGGGCGAGCCCTCAGAACCCGTAACCCGTACCTTATTTGCCGCCGGTGACGGAACAGCCGGAAATCCGTTCGAGATTTCCAATGCCGATCAGCTAAATAACGTACGCTTTCATAAAAATGCTGCAAGAGATGCCATTGAGGCTTCCTTCAAACAGACGGCTCCTATTAACCTGGCCGCCGGTCTGTTCGACTTAGGAGAGCCTTTCCATAACGATGGCAAGGGTTGGATTCCGTTAGGAAGTGCTGCGATTCCATTTAAAGGTAACTACGAAGGCGACAACCATCAGATAAACGGATTGTTAATAAATGATTCTACGCTGGATGATGCCGGTCTGTTTGGTTTTACGGAAGGTGCTGAAATAAAGAATCTGGGTCTGACCGATACAGATATCACGGCCAAAGACAACGCCGGTGCCTTTGCGGGTCGTGCAAAGGCCACCGACTTTAGACAGGTCTTTGCCGAAGGCTCTGTTGCCGCCGCTAACTATGCCGGCGGAATTGTGGGAAGGCTAAACGATAACTCAACGGTAGAGAACAGCTATTCCTTGGCATCTATTAGTGCAAGTACAGCCCATGCCGGTGGTTTGATCGGAGCGATTGACGGCTCCACCGTAACCAACAGCTACGCAGCCGGTTCTGTGGATGATCGTACAGACCATGGCGGACTCATAGGATCCGGTTCGGGCACGATTAACGCGTCGTTCTTCGAAGAGCAAAAAGCGGGTATCTCTGTTTCTCCTGGCGGTGGAACGCCAAAAAGCCGTTTTGAAATGCGCGAACTGGCAACCTTTGATACTGATTGGGGTATCGAAAGCGTAGGCGGCACAACCACAATCTGGGTCATAAACGAAGAGGTGAGTTATCCCTACCTGCGTGAGAATGTGACTACTATTCTTCCGGGTACCGTAACGCTGCAGGGGATTGCTGAGAACAGCAGCAATGCACCATTAAATGGAATTACAGTCAGAGTTGTCCCGCTGGAACCTTCGGGCGATCCCTTTGATGAGTTAACATCGCCGGAATCCGGTTCAGATGGTGCATACAGTGTACTAACAGCTGATAATATCGAGTATGAAATTTATGCTAAGTCTGGCACTACGAGAAGCACCATTATCGGGGATTACTTTGTGTTTGATCCGGATACTGAATCATCGACAGGAAGAAATCTTACCCTCGCATCCCGTACGCTTACAATCAGCAGTAGTGCAACAAGCGCCGAATGTAAGCTGGAAGACGGAGTCTATTTTGCTTACGACACCTGTAACGTAAGTGCAGCGGAATTTACGACCGCCATTGCAGCCGATGACCTCGAAGCACGGGCAAATGAGATAATTATTAATGAGAATATTGCTATCGACTTTGGAGCCGGAAGCGGACAGTCGCTTACGTTCAAGACCCAAGCGCTCAATATCAATAGAGTAGATATCACCGCAACCAACGGTGTGTTGGAACTTACGTTCCGTACCGGAAGTGTGAATCACGACAGGTCTTCGATCAAAACAGCTGGTGGAAACGTTGTGATCGATAATACATCAGGGTATAGTTTTGCCACCTCAACAGGTGGTAGTCTTACCTCCGCAATCGAAACATCAGGAGGTGATATAACAATTAGTACAAATGCCCTTAGCTATGGTCCATCAAGTGGCGGCACCCCAGGTAGTGGTACTTTTATCATTATTCTTGATGCAGATGGCGGTGACATTGATGCAGATGACGGTGACATTAAAATCGCAGTAGATGGTTCCTTTAGTGTAAACACCGCATTTGTGGATGTAAGTGATAGCAGAATTACCACAACGGGTGATCTATTGCTTACAAGAAGAACGCAAAGTCTGGGAATAAATATCGGGACCGGGGAGTTTTTTGCCGAGGTTTTCCAGGATCTTATCGATCCAGCTGTCCCGCTTGTTCGAATAGGAGACGAAAATCTCACAACAAATTCTAATTTTACTGTCCATGACGTCATCTTCAAAAACGAAATGCTCATTGAGCCGGGAGGGTCACTTACCTTCAAAGGCGACGCCGTATTTGAACAAGATGCCAAGCTGAAAGTACAAACCAATATTG
>PXDL01000056.1 GCA_003566395.1 Balneolia bacterium
AAGCTGTTTGCTTCAAATAAAAATTAAGGAAATGAAGTGATTTATTGCCTCGATCAAATCATTCACTCTTTAGACCTACAGCGCGGTTGATATTTTTTCAATCCGGAAAGCCGGTATCCTTTTCGCAAAATGATTACTGATATGCTGATCCCCTGCCATACTGTAGCCCTGTCATACTGATCACTGACATCCCGAAATCTCTCTCATCATTCTTTCCCCAAGCGGACTCCCGGCCGTTTCCCGCCAATATCTGAGTGAAGTTTCAAGCAGGGCTTTACTTTCATCCATTTCGCCGGTTCTGCAAAGTATTTCGGCCTCAATGGCGCGCTGTTCGGCCAGAAAGGGGCTTTCGTCATGACCGGCCGCTGTGAGAATTTCGTAAGCCGAGCGAATGCTTTCGCGGGCGGCATCGGCATCACCTGTTAACAAATGATGGCGCGCCTCGAACATATAATAACGAGCAGGGGTGATGTCACTCTTCGAACCTGGATTTTTAAGGGATTCCGATACCGCGAGTAACTCAGCAGAAGTTTCCTCGTCGCCGTTTTCGATACTGAAAAACAAAGCGGCCAGACGGGCTTCACCCAGCTGACTCGATTCCGCTTCTTCCAAAGTTTCCACCAATTCCATCGCCTCTTGCTGAAGCACTGCGGCCGATTCCCCTTCCTGATACCGAATCATCAGCTCAAAGATGCTGTAGGCATGGCTGATGTGGACCGGATACCGCTCGGGCAGACGCTCATCCCGTTCGTTCAGGGCTTGTCTGCCGACTTCGGGTTTTCTGAGGTAAACGGCAGATTGAACCTCGCGATGCAGCCAAACGGGCGTAAGCGGATTTCCCGGGACGGCCGCTTCGCCAATCGGGGCCAGCTTTTGAACTAAAGGCAGCACATCATGGGTGAGACCGGCCGCCTGATAGGCCAGCGTGAGCCAGTCCATGCCGCGGGCGTAGCGGAAGTTTTCATCACCATAAATTTGCAGCGAGTGCTCTACGTTTTGTTCGAGCAGGGGAATGGCTTCATCCGTGCGGGCAAACAGGGAGAGGGCGCTGCCGTAAGCCCCGGCCGCCATCACCAGTTGGGGATGCGGGTCGTCTGCATAACGCTCGCTTGCAAGTTCCCACCCACGACCTGCAGCTTCGAGGGCTTTTTCATTTTCACCAAGACTCTCATAAAAATACTGAAGTTCAATATATGCCTGTATGCAGCTGCTGTGCGTCTCTCCATAAGCGCCGCAGGTGAGTTCGAGCGCTTCGAGGGCATAGTTAAGAGCAGGCTCATAATCAGCGGTGATGTAGTGGGTTGCGGCAATTATATTAAGCAACGTGCCCCTAACGCGTTCCGAACCGCTCACGTTTTCGACATCTCGAAGCGTGGCAGCTGCGAGCTCACGGGCCTTTTCCGTTTCACCTGTGCCGAGAACGGTGTGGGCGTGCGATGCCCGGATCTCAGCTTCGGTAACGGGGTCGAGGCCGGGATGCTCCTCTGCCAGTCGAAGGGATTTTTCGAGGTACTCCCGGGCTTTGACCGCTTCACCAAGGCCACGGTAGCTGGCCCCGATTACACCCAGCATTTCAGCGGCCAGAACGGGCTGATCGCTCAGTTCATCTTCCACGTTTCGCGATCCGTATTCCAGCATATCCTGTACGGTGGGCGTTTCGCCGGGGCCGATAAACGGGTTTGAAGCCGACACCATGGTTACCATAAAGTCTTTCATGGCAAGGGCCCGCTCAGCCTGAATGCGTGTCTGCTCAGCCTGCCGGAGAATCACTCCCGCCGCAGCAAGAAGAATGATCAGTGAAAGTGCAGTGATGGCCACAGCTGCGGTATTCCGATGCACAAATTTCTCAAACCGATAGCGGCGAGAATCAGGTCGGGCCATAACCGGTTCGTTCCTCAGAAAATTCCGGATATCGCGACCCAGTTGCTCCGCCGAGGCGTAGCGTCTGTCAGGCTCGGTGCGGAGGGCCGTCAACAGAATATCATCCAGCTCACTGCTAAGTTCGTTTTTCCGGATTCCCGGCGGCTTTTTCTCCGATTTTTTGAAAACCGAAGAGGCCTTCTGAACCGGATGCTCGTGCATGTGTTGCAGCATTTTCACCGGTTTTATCTCCTCAAACTGATACGGACGCCGGCCCGTGATAAGCTCGTAGAGAATCATTCCGAGGGAATAAACATCAGAAGCGGTACTTACCTGACTGCCCTCAAGCTGCTCCGGAGAAGCATACACCGGCGTCATCATAGCCTGATTCTCGCGGGTAAGCAAGGGTTCCTGAGCTTCGGAAGGAGCCGGACTCAGCGTTTTGGCGATCCCGAAATCGAGCAGTTTCACCTGACCCTGAGTATCTACGAAAATGTTGGAAGGTTTGAGATCGCGATGAATCACAAGATTTTTGTGCGCATGCTGAACGGCCCCGCAAACCTGATTGAAAAGTTCAAGCCGCTCTTCCAGATTCAGTTCGTTTTCATAACAGTATTGTGTGATGGGCAATCCTTCAACGTACTCCATTATGTACCACGGCATCCCCTGATCGGTAACCCCCCAATCTATTATGCGGGTGATGTTGGGGTGTTCAAGCAGGGTGAGAAACTCTACTTCCCGTTTAAAACGCTTGATGATCCGGGGATTGTAGCCGCCCACATGAATACACTTGGCCGCCGCCTTCATCGAAACCTGATCATCGTTGCGTTCGGCAAGGTAAACCGAACTCATGCCGCCTGTTCCAAGTAGTTGCAGTACCGTCCAGGCCCCGAGTTTCTCGGGCTTGGGGGGCGTAATCAATTCGGTGATCTGCCGTCCCAGGCTGTCAAAATATTCGGAAGAGTCTTCTTCGGATGTCTTGAGCTCAATCAATGTCTCCCGAACGTCCTTACCCAGCGTAAGCCCGTCTATTTGGTTGATGAACTCTTCCAGCGGAAGATCGCCATAGGTGTCGTAGAGCTTAAAAGCTTGTTTCCAGCTGTTGGAATCCATAAGCAGGTATCTGAAATAGGAGTATTATGGGCGTTTAATGTTGCTCCGGATGTCATAAATCTGTAGGAACCGGCATATCAATAAAACGTTATACTAAGATTACTTGCGAAGACAACCGCCGGTTGATGTACTACTCCGTGGCTTTATCCGGCAGGGGAGCGGCGGCGTGAAAATCACGCTGTACAACTTCGGCATATTCATCAAGCAGTTCGCGCACGCGCTCGGCTTTTTCAGAGACGATTATGCAGCCCACGTGCCACTTTTTGTCGATCTTCCAGGTAACTTCCGGGGCATTAAAAACCGACTGATCGGGATGTTCATACCGTGCAAGTGATACCAGAATGCCGCCATTCAGATTCTTCGTTTTCGGTAAGGAATAATCTTTTTTTACAGCAGCCGCATACTCTATCCGCGCCCATTCACTCCACAGGTTTATGCCGGTACTAAAGGCGACCATTTCTGCAAGATGTGCACCACCGACCCGGCTGGAAGTTTCCAGAAAATAGAATTTGCCGTCCTCATGGCAGTGGATGAACTCGGTATGGGAAGCACTATACTGCATCCCGAATCCTTTCATCACATCCTTGTTGAGCTTAATAAGCGCTTTCGATTCCTTGCTTTTGGGGTCGCAAGTCATGGACCGAAAAATCCCCGCTCCGTGGGCCACCTCAAACGGTGTACTCAGGTACCGGCTGACGCTGCAAAAAAGCACCTTACTGTTGAAGGTTAATGAATCTGCATGATAGACATCTCCCGGTTTAAACTGTTCGGCCAAAAAACGGTACCGCTCATCTCCCAGATTATGAACAACCTCCCATAACTCTTCCTTGCTGTAAACTTTTTTGATGCCCATTGCCGAGGCTTCTGAGCGCGGTTTTACAACATATGGTGGTTTTACAGAGTCGGCAAAGGCGTTGATGTGCTTGTCCTTAAACAAATCCGTGAAAGGAGGGACCGGAATGCCTTCTTCCTGCGCTTTCATACGCATGGCCAGCTTGTCCCGAAAATAGCGGGCC
>PXDL01000570.1 GCA_003566395.1 Balneolia bacterium
ATGCGGCTGCGGTCGGCTTCGGGCCAGGCTGAGACAATTAATGCTTCTTTGGTGCTTCGGCTTCTGATGCGCTGCCAGATTTCTTCGGAAATGAACGGGGTAAACGGGTGAAGCAGCTTCATCAGGACTTCGAAAATGCCGAGTGCACGCTCCAGACGAGCCTTTTCGATTTTGGCACCGGGTGAGTCGGGCTTAATCAATTCTATGTACCAGTCGCAAAAATCATCCCAAACCAGCGAATAAATTTTCTGAAGCGCTTCGTTCAGCCTGAACTGTTCAAAGCTTTAGTCCATCTCGGTGATTGTGCGGTTCAGGCGGGAAAGCATCCAACGGTCGGGGAGAAAGTCAGCGTCCGGCTCAAGGGCAGGGGCATAGGTTTCGCCCTCTTCCATATTCATGGACAAAAATCGGAAGGCGTTCCAGATTTTGTTGGAGAAATTTCGTCCCTGCTCGCATAAGGCTTCATCAAAAAGCAGATCGTTGCCGGCCGGTGCAGAGAACAACATGCCCACGCGGGTTCCGTCGGCGCCGAACTGGCTGATCAAATCGATGGGATCCGGAGAATTACCCAGTGACTTCGACATTTTACGGCGCTGTTTGTCGCGCACAATGCCGTGGTAATACACGTTGCTGAACGGTTTTTCACCCCGGAATTCATACCCGGCCATTATCATCCTCGCGACCCAGAAAAACATGATTTCAGGAGCGGTAACCAAATCTTTGGTCGGGTAATAATAGTTGATCTCTTTCCCGTCGGGATTTTTGAAACCGTCAAATACACTTATCGGCCACAGCCAGGAGGAAAACCAGGTGTCCAGAACGTCTTCGTCCTGTTTCAGGGTGACGGCATCCGAGCCGGATTTGCGTTTTGCTTTTTCGAGCGCTTCGGCTTCGGTTTTGGCAATCACATAATCATCTTCGCCCTTGCCGTAATACCAGGCCGGAATCCGGTGGCCCCACCACAGCTGACGCGAAATACACCAGTCGTGTACGTTCTCCATCCAGTTCCGGTAGCTGTTCCTGAACTTTTCCGGGAAGAAGCGAATGGTGTCGTCCATAACGTGTTCGAGCGCCGGGCGGGCGGGCTGCTCCATTTTCAGAAACCACTGAAGCGAAAGCTTGGGCTCAATCACAGCGTTGGTGCGTTCAGAGTAACCCACCTTGTTTTTAATCTGTTCGGTCTTAACCAAAACGCCCCGTTCATCCAGTTCGGCGATAATCAGCTTGCGCGCCTTAAACCGGTCTTCTCCTTCATAGAAACCGGTTTCGCCGTTTACGGTGCCGTTATCATTGAACATATCGATGGTGGCGAGTCCGTGTTTTTGGCCCAGGTCGTAGTCATTCGGATCGTGGGCCGGCGTTACTTTCAGGCAGCCCGTACCGAATTCCATTTCCACATATTCATCAGCAATAACGGGTACTTCACGCTCTACGAGCGGAATGACGGCCGTTTTCCCAATCAGGTGTTTATAGCGGTCGTCATCCGGGTTTACACAGACGCCGGTATCGGCCAGGATGGTTTCGGGCCGGGTGGTGGCGATCGTCACGTGTTCATCCGAATCCTTGATCCGGTATGATACGTGATAGAGCTTGGAGTTTACTTCTTTGTGAATCACCTCCTCATCGGAGAGGGCGGTCATGGCCTCGGGATCCCAGTTTACCATGCGAAGCCCGCGATAGATCAGGCCTTTATCATAAAAATGAATAAAGCATTCGATCACCGCATCGTAAAGGTCGTCTTCAAGGGTGAAGCGGGTTCGCTGCCAGTCGCAGGAAGCACCGAGTTTGCGGAGTTGGTTAAGGATGGTGCCCCCGTATTCGTTGGTCCATTCCCAGGCGTGTTTCATAAACTCATCCCGGCCGATATCGCTTTTCCTGATGCCTTTTTCCCGGAGCCTTCCCACAACTTTGGCCTCGGTGGCGATGGATGCATGATCCGTACCGGGAACCCAGCAGGCATTTTTGCCCATCATACGCGCCCTTCTGATAATCACATCCTGAATGGTATTGTTGAGCATGTGGCCCATGTGGAGCACGCCGGTAACGTTGGGCGGCGGAATCACAATGGCGTAGGGTTCGCGATCATCGGGTTCTGAGTGGAAAAAGCCCTGATCTTCCCAGAAGGCGTACCATTTTTGCTCCGCTTCAGAAGGGGAATAAACTTTGGGAATGTCGTGGATACTCATGCGTGATGTCTGTTAAGCAAAGGTTGTAATTGGGAATGGCTGTAAATAAAGAAAGACACGGAAGTACCTCATCATACCGGTTTGTAGCAGGTGATGAGCTTCCGTGTCTTTAGTCCCGGCTTGGTAAAATCAGAATTTGCGTTTGAGGAGCACCCCGAAATGGCCGTCGCATCCGTGTTTATGAGGAAACGTCTGATACGACTTAAGGTCTTCGCTCAGGACTTCTTCCGGGAGGTATTCGTCGAGTTCTTCCAGTTCAAAGTTGTCGTATTCTTTCAGGAAGTTTTCGATCTGCTGCATGTTTTCTTCCGGCTCCAGTGAGCAGGTTGAATAAACCAGGCGTCCGTTTTTGGCGACCATATTGGCGGCTGCATCGAGCAGGTCGGCCTGCTGTTTTACGACTTGATCCAGATCTTCTGCGCTTCGTCTCCAGCGCAGGTCGGCCCGCTTGCTAAGTACTCCGGTTCCGGTACAGGGGGCATCGAGCAGTACGGCATCGGCCAGTTTGAAACGCTCTTCGGTGGCATCTGCCCGCTGGATTTTTACGATGGATGCCCCGCCGCGTTCGGCATTTTCGGCAATTCGATGAATTCGGTCGGGGTTGATGTCCACAGCCAGCAGGCTTCCTTCATTTTCCATCAGTTCGGCCAGCAGCAGGGTTTTGGTACCCGGAGCCGCACACACGTCGATCACCGACTCACCGGCCACCGGATCGAGAATTGTGGGAGCAAAACCGGCCGCTATATCCTGAACGTAGCAAAGGCCTTTTTCAAACCAGCCTTTTGCACGGACTTCAGCCAACGATGTAACTTTGAAATACCCTGGAAGCCAGTCGCTCTCTTCATATTCCACACCGGCCTTGTCCATACGAAGTTTGAAGGTGTCCGGAGTGGTCTTCAGGCAGTTTACGCGAAGAAAAAATTCGGGGCGCTTGTTATTGGCCTGCATCAACTGGAAGGCTTCACGTTCACCGAAACGGTTCACCCAGCGTTCTACAAGCCAGACCGGGTGGGAAAAAGTTGTAGCAATAAGCTCGGTACGATCTTCCATGTCCGGCTTGGGCAATTCGGTAATCTCCCGCTGAATTTTGCGAAGGATGGCGTTGGCCAAATCACCGGACTTGCCGCTGATTTTGGTTTTTGCAATTTGAACCGCTTCATTTATGGCCGCGTAATCCGGGGTGGAATCCATAAAAAGAAGATCATAGATTCCAAGACGCAATATATTCCTGAAGAACGCATCCATTTTTTCGATTCCAACCGAGCTGTATCTGGAAATCAGAAAATCGAGATAGGACTTTCTGCGCAGAATACCCTGCACATATTCATTGGCCTGCTGCCGGTCCTGATGCTCCAGTTTATTGAGCAGGTCCTGATCCATGTAGCTGTTTTTGTCGAACTTTTCGAGAGTTCGTATGCTTGCAATACGCGCGTTACTGACGTTTTCCAAAATGGGTATATGGGATTACGGTTTATAATTAAACAGCCAGCTAATATAAGGTATTTTTTACACAAATGATGCTCCCTAAGCAGGGTTAGGGACTAAAGAATGTTGCGATTACGTTCCAATTGATTTATCTTAATCAACTTGTAAATATTCAGTGAAATGCCGTTCAAAACCGGCTGTAATCACATTATAACCGCAATTATTACAAATATTTTTTCTCATGAATAAAGGATCCGTCGCTCAGGTAATCGGGCCGGTAGTGGACTGCGACTTTCAGGATGGTCAGCTTCCGGAAATTTTAAACGCTCTCTTCATCGATATGGAAGATGGCCGAAAACTGGTTCTGGAAGTA
>PXDL01000253.1 GCA_003566395.1 Balneolia bacterium
ACTTCACCACATAATGCCCGATTCCCTTCCACAATAACAGCAGGGGCGCAAAAGACCGTTGATATTTCGGACTCACAAACGATCGTCCCATCTCCAGCGCCGGGCTTATTTGCGCAAGCAGCGATGATTTCATCTCAAAAAGCGTATTAGTATAAAGCCCTTCTTTGCCGCGCTTCTTCAGAATGTTATCGGTGCGGCCAAGCCGGTAGGCGCCCACAATTTCTTTATCGTTTCGGTTCCAGACAAACATATGCATATAATCTTTGTCATAGTCGTCAAGGTCTATAGACTTGCCCGTGCCTTCATCTGTTGCACGAAACGAAATTTCCCGCAGCCGCCCGATTTCCCGGATTATATTCGGTATTTGCCGGTAGGCCGCATAAAAGACATCGTACTCATTATTATTAAGGAGCAGCTGGCCTTTTTCAAGCCCGTTCAGGTCTTCCTGAAGCTTTTCCTTCTCCACCGGATCAATAATGGGCTCATACTTGAGTTTGGTGGTGTTGGATGCCGCTTTTTTATTCTCGGTTTCCGAAGGCTCGGTATCGGTAATACTTTGGAGTAAATAAGTCCGCTGCCGCAGATAGCGCGTTAGTTCAGGCGCGGTGCCGAACCCTTTAAGCTTTTGATAGGAAATCAGTTTACCGATGCGAACTTTGATACGGCTGTTTTGCTTGTTTGTAAACTGACGCGGTAATAAAAGGGTACGCAGGCGCGGATGGATTAATCCGGCCGTCTGAAAAGCCGGACCGTTATGTCCGCAGAAAAAGACCGGAAGAACCGGAGCCTCGCCTTTCTGAATAATTCTGGTGATGTTCTCTTTCCAGTCAGGGTCCCGTACACTCGGGTCGTTGAGCGTTCTGTGAGAAACCGTACCGGCCGGAAATACGCCGAGAGCACCTCCGTCTTCCAGCAACTTGATGCAGGATTTCATGGACTTCAGGTTCTGACGAATTGCTTCCCTGGTTTCAAACGGATTCACAAAAAGGAAAAGGTCACGCAACTCCGGAATACGTTCAAGCATGTAATTGGCCAGAATCTTGCAATCCGGTCGGACTTTGCGGATTAGTGAGCCGAGAATAACCCCTTCAATCCCACCAAAAGGATGATTTGAGACGATCACTACTTTGCCGTTTTTTGGGATGCGCTCAAGATGCTTCGGATCAATATCAAGGGTGATATTCATCACCTTCAACAGTTTGTCGCTAAAATCCTCATCGCCCGGAAGTTCTGCAGCCCGACTGTGGATAGAATTCAATCCGCGGAGGTCCAGAATTTTTTCTAAAGGACGGCGTACCATCCCAAAAAATGCCCGTTTCAAGGCTCCCTCTGGCTGATAATCCAGTTTAAATAATTTCTCAGACTCTTTTGAGTTACCTGCCATATATATTAATATGCTTCAAAGCTATGTAGTAGAGCGCCTTGTGGCCGGAATCCCGGCGGCCTTATTAGAGTTCCAAAGCGCATTATTATCCGTATCGGTAAAGAATCACTATTCACGCAGCTAACAACGCATTCGTAATCGTTAACTAATCGGCTGTTTCGGTGTTTCTTCCTGCACGAACGCGACAAATCCGAAACATCGGGATGTAGTGCGTATATTAGTCCACAATAAGTATATTTATGATAATTTAAAATTAGTTTTGGTAAAATAGAAACTACAGACCTTATTTTGAGGCGCATCGGAAATGATAATAAAAAAATAACGAATCAATCGTTTGATTGTTCTTGTGGCCTTGCAGTGCCCAACGTAAGTCAGTTACCTTCAGCTATGCAGCAGTTTGACACCAAACAACGTTTTTTAGCCTCGGCTATTCCGGAAATTCCGGACACCGAAGAAGATACCGCCACCCTCGAAAAAACACGGGAGCAGATAGAAGAACCTCCTCAGTACATCGTTTACCTGCTGAACGATGATTATACCACCTTTGATTTTGTAGTAAAAGTACTTGTGAACATTTTTAAAAAAAGCATCGAACAGGCCGTAAAAATCACCAACGACGTGCATCACAAAGGGAAAGGCGCTTGCGGCGTGTATCCGCGTCAAATCGCTGAAACCAAAATCGCTCTTGTGGAGCAATCAAGCAGCAGCGCCGGTTTTCCTTTAAAATGTGTAATGGAGGAGGCCTGAGTTATGATTAATAAAAAACTCGACAGCGCGCTCAAAAGCACCTACATGATCGCCAAGACCCATCAGCACGCTTTTGTGTGCCTTGAACACCTGCTTCAGGCGATTATACAGGAGGAAGAAGGACGGCAAATTCTGCGAAGCTGCGGAACCGATCTGGATCAGCTCAACACCGACATCAACGATTTCTATAAAAAACTTGAGAAGTCGGAAGATGATTTGGCCGATCCCGTGCATACGGTAAGTTTCAAACGCGCCCTTCATAAAGCCCTTGTGCATGCCCGTTCAGCCGATAAAGCCGAAGTCACGATCGGTGATATAATAGTATGCATGTTCGATGAAGAGGACAGTCACGCCTGCTTTTTCCTGAAACGACAGGGAATCAGCCGCATCGATATTCTTAACTACATTTCACACGGTATTTCCAAACCGGGTTTTGAACAAGATGATCTGTCCGGCTCTGATCCTGAACCCGGCCACTATGAGACGACCGAAGATTTTGAAGGAGCACCTGCTCACGAAGACGGAAGCGAACGGCCGGGGACCAAAAAAAAGGGAAACATTCTCGAGCAATTTACTGAGAACTGGACCGAAATGGCCCGCAACGGCAAGTTTGACGCCGTAATAGGGCGTGATCTTGAAATCAGCCGGAGTATAGAAATTCTGTGCCGTCGTTATAAAAATAATCCTATTTATGTAGGTGATCCGGGCGTGGGCAAAACAGCCATCACTCGCGGACTTGCACAGCAGATTGTGGATGAAAACGTACCCGACCGTCTTTCGGGCTATACCATCTATTCCCTTGATCTGGGCAATCTGATTGCAGGCACACGCTACCGGGGCGATTTTGAAGCCCGGCTCAAAGGCGTACTTAAAGCACTGCAGCAGCAGGATAAGGTCATTCTATTTATAGATGAAATTCACACCATTGTAGGTGCGGGAGCGGCCGGATCAAGCACCATGGATGCGGCCAACATGCTCAAACCGCTGCTGGCCGACGGAAGCCTGAAATGCATCGGTGCCACAACCTACGAGGAGTATAAAAATTCGTTCGAAAAAGACCGTGCTCTCTCCCGGCGCTTTCAGAAAATCGACATTGCCGAACCCGATGAAGCGACCACCATCGCCATCCTGGAAGGCCTGAAATCGACTTTTGAAGAGCATCACGGCATAAAATACCAGCCCAGCGCTGTTGAAGCTATGGTTCGGCTAAGTGCCAAATACCTTAACGACCGCCGCCTGCCCGATAAAGCCGTGGATGTGATGGATGAATCCGGCGCGCTGGTTTCTCTGCAAAAACCTGAACGAAAGATCGTAACCACACGCGATGTGGAGCAACTCGTTGCCAAAATCACCCGGCTGCCGGTACAGTCGCTATCCGGCTCCGACAAGGAAAATCTCCGTGAACTTGGTCCCGCTTTAAGCCGTCAGGTTTTTGGTCAGGAAAAAGCCGTGGAGGCGCTCACATCCGCCATAAAGCGTCAACGCGCCGGACTCGGACACGAACATAAGCCTGTGGGTTCCTTCTTGTTTAGCGGACCTACGGGAGTTGGGAAAACGGAGCTCTGCCGCGTGCTTTCCAAACAGCTTGGCATCGGACTTATTCGCTTCGATATGAGCGAGTACATGGAAAAACACACCGTTTCCCGGCTAATCGGCGCTCCTGCCGGATATGTGGGATTCGAACAGGGCGGATTGCTGACTGAAGCCGTCCGGAAAACACCCAACGCAGTATTACTGCTCGATGAAATTGAAAAAGCGCATGCCGACCTGTTCAACATTCTGTTACAAATAATGGATTACGCCACCCTAACCGACAATACCGGCCGTAAAACGGATTTCCGAAATATTATTTTGGTGATGACTTCCAATCTCGGCTCCCGCGAGATGTCGGGTACGGGCATCGGTTTTGCCGGGGAAAACGGACTCAAGCAGGCGAATCCGTTGAACGCTATCAAGCAGCATTTCACGCCTGAGTTTCGCAATCGACTTGACGACGTCATCATTTTTAACCGCCTCGACAAAGACATCATCCTGCAAATTGCCGAACGCCAGCTTGGCGAACTCCGCGACTCTCTTGCCGGCAAAAAAGTAGTGCTGGACCCGGATTCCAGGGCTTTTGAATGGCTGGCAGAGCATGGCTACGATGCCGCCTACGGTGCCCGGCCCATGACCCGTCTGATTCAGGAAAAAATCAAAGACCGGCTGGTGGATGAGATTCTTTTCGGTGATCTTCAAAAAGGCGGGCGAGTAGGATTAAGCGCCAAAAACGACGAGCTTGTTTTCGATATACAACCGGGTTAACACCACCTGCTGCACTCGTTACAGGGTATGATGGATATTATCGAGACCTGTTTTTAAGGAATCTGTTTCCGTAAGCACGGTATAACATCACGGTGTTCAGGCTTTAGGTGACAATCACATTTTATTTTGTGGCAAAACATAACCTTCGATACATATAAGCCCACAGAGCCGGTCAGATACCGACCTTGCATAGCAGCAATATTTTTTTTCACAACTTTTGAACCAAAACAGCCGATCAGTCGTTAAAGGCCTGAAATACATCACATATTTTGATAAATTTTGAGGTTAGTTTGTAAAAAGCTACGGCTCAATAATTATTTTACCATGAAACGACTCGGCTTTTACCTTCTGTTTACAACGCTTTTTATTGCGTTCGCTCTCTATATCCTTAATAACCCGATAGATTCCTTAATTACCGAACGTTCTGACTTGGCAACCGAACAAAAGATTTCTGTATTTACGGATGAGGAAATCCGGAAACTAAGCGATTATGAAAGTGATCTCTACCTCTCACTCGGCTCAACCGAGAATTCCGAAAATGCAGCCCGCCTGTTCAGCTATTTCGATATCCCAGAGTCCGTAAAAAACGAATATACCTTTAGTTTTTATTTACTTGAGTTTCGCCATCTGAGAGAGCTTCACGCTTTCGGACAAAACCCCGACAAAACCAATTCATTTGTAACTGTCCGAATCCTTAATGAACGTTTCCCTGATTCATAATTCGCAATAGTTTCTTTTACGGTTGGAGATATAAAAAATGCCCGGAAGCTTCACCTTCCGGGCATTTTATTATCAATCAACCAAATAAATATTTTTTATTTCACGAGCATCATTTTGCGTGTAAACTGTTGGCTACCCGCCTGCATGCGAATCAGATAAACCCCGCTGGTCAGGCGACTTCCATCAAAAACCGATGTATGCGTTCCGGCCTGCATTTCTTCGCGGTCGGCCAGCATCGCAACCCGCTGCCCCAGAATATTGACTACTTCAATCGTTACAGCCGCTTGCTCACTGAGATCGAAAACAATATTCGTGGTTGGGTTAAATGGATTCGGATAGTTTTGATGCAGAGCCGTTGTGCGCGGAAGTTCTTCGGTTTCTGAACCTGTACCGGTTTCGAGGGTATATTCCACAACGACTTCATCAAGAGACTGCTGAGCACTCTGCCCGTCTATGATTGAAGCGCGATTCACCAATAACAAAGCTCCGTTTGCCCAGGTTTGCGTAGCATCAATTTCGAACCGGATTAATTCCTGGGTTGAAACAGGCTCTGTCTGACCTTTGTGAACTTTAGCTCCGGATAACCGATGAGCATCAATCAAACTAAACTCCAGCAGACGATTCTCATCAATCCATACTTCGGCCCATTCAGCGGCTTCGGCTTCGCTCAGGGTGAATGATTCCTCCTCAACACCTTCGAGTTCGAAAGCAAATGAAACACCCTGTATATCAAGCCAATCTGCAGCCGACAAGGTGACTATGAACCGATCGCCGGCCTGCACAGACGGAAGATTGAGTTCTGCTAAAGCGGGTTCCGTATCGCGCGACTCACCGTGTGTTTCACCAAAATTGAGGCCCACGGCCAACAGGTCGGTCTGATTTATGGATCCGCTTCCATCGGTATCGGCATACGTTGCCGCAGCAGGATCCCAGGGCTCAGCCGGCTGTCCGGTCCATTCCAAAGATGCATCATCGCGTGCCGGACCCGTTTGGTTCCAGAAAACTCCAAGTGGAAGCACATCTTCTTCATTGACCACACCGTCGTTGTTCGTGTCGCCCGGCCAAACGGTTACCAATTCAGGTGGTGTGTCTTCCTCATTATTGAAAAATACCGTATCAAGAATTTGCGGTTCATCTGCCGGTCCGAGGGTCAGCTCCCTGTCTTCATTAAAGGGTCCACCGTCGCCGACATTTCCTTCGAACGTACCGTCTTCTTCGTCTATGCCGTAATAGAATTTGTAGTTGATGACGCTGCCCTCTTCTCCCTCCACTTCAAAGGTAGCCGAATAGACGCCTTCCCCTTCTTCGGTCAGCGGATTGTCCAGGCTGAAATCATTGAAAATGCCGCGAACAAAAACCGTTTCTGTTTCGGGATCAAAATTTCCCAGCTGCTCCTGCACGCTCATATCCACCGAAAACGTTATCGGGCGGGTATCCGGGTCCGGTGCGACTTCATCTTCATTATTGAAAAATACCGTATCAAGAATTTGAGGACTGTCGGCTTCCCCGAGGGTTAAAACACGATTCAGATCCGGATCGTCGTTAAGCAGTTCCCAGCCATCATTCGGAAGTTCACGTTCGTCTCCGGCTTCGATAAAATATTTGTATTCGCGGGTTGCACCTTCGGTTCCCTGAATGTCGATTGTGGTTTCAAAAACCATGTCACCGGCAGCGGTAAGGGGGTTGTCAGTGCTAAAATCGTTGAAATCTCCAGTCACATACACGATATCACCGGCATCCGGGTCGAAATTTCCAAGCTGCTCCTGTATGCTCATATCTACGGAAAACGTAACGGGGCGTGAATCGGGCACCAGGTCTTCGCCTTCATCATTATCATAAAAGAAGACTGGCAGAATCTGCGACTCTCCGTCCGGTCCGAGGCTGAATTGCCGGTTGGGCTCACCTTCAAGTTCAAAGGTGGAGTTCAATACAAATTTAAATTCGGCGGTTGCCGTTTCAGGTCCGGTAACATCGACGGTGAGCGTATATATATCGTCCCCGGCCTCTTCCATCGGAAGCGAACTCCAGTCGGAAAATGATCCGGCCACGTTTATGACATCCGTTTCAGGGTCGAAATTTCCGCGGGCCATTTGCACACTCATATCCACACGAAACGTGACAGGGCGCTCGGCATCGAAATCAGGTTCCTGATCGTACCACTGATTTCCGTCGAACCAGCCGTCGGTATTTCGTTCAAGGTCTCCTGTTTGATCACCGGCATTATTATTAAATATGACTCTGTCGAATGTAACGGGCACATCGTAGCTGTACCAGACGGTACCCCCGGGCGGTTCATTCATCAGCTCGCCCGGAAAGCTAATATATTCTCCTCCGGTAGATGAAAACGCATAGGTGTAAACATCTGTCCATTCATCAGGATTGTTGTAATAAACGGTGAACGTATCCACTTCCTGAGGCGTAACGGTTACCGAAGCGGCCACTTCAACCGGCAGAGAACCGCCTGATGTATCGCGCAGATCCACGTTTTGGAATAAAAATTCGGACGTCCCTCCGGTCACATTCTCATTAACCTGAAAAAGAAATGTAGCCACGGTTCCGGTTCCGTCGCCGCTTCCGGAGGTTCGAACAACGCTTGCACCGATCCGCGACTCATCCAGATTGTCGGCTATTTTTAAAGGACTTTCACCCATCAGCTCGCCGGGCTCAACATCCAGAAATGTAAATTGATCCTGATTAAACACTACCTCAAGCCCGTAAAAAAAGAAACCTTCGGCGTCGTCAGCAGAAAAAGTTATAGCAACGACTTCACCCTGCACAGGCTCATCATTGCTGACCTCCACATCGAGGGGAACCGGAGTTTGTGCCTGTAAAGCGGAAACCCCCGGCCCGCCGGCAGCGAAGAATGTGAGCAGCATAGCTGCCGCAGAAAAAACAGTAAATCGAATCATAGGTGTACCTTCTATATTTGGGCATTAGCAACAAAATACGAGCGCTGATTTCGGGCCGGATCGTTATAAAAAAAATTCAGCCTCCAACAGCTGATATGAACCCTCATAACGAATGAAAGCGCTTACATACCGTAAAATAAAAACTTTTCAGTAAATTCCACGAAAACTTTTTTCTGTTCCGGAAAACTGCCCCCTCAAAATGCTTATAATCAATACTTTAAAAGCTGAATATAGCGGATGCCGGGTTCGAAAATACGCTGCTCCCGGGTTAACAGTTTTCAAAGTTGAGGTGTGAAACCCGGAGTCGGCTGTCTCTTTCAGAATAGGACCATTACTAAATGGTATTTAATAGTTTACCTCTGCATCAAAAAAATCAACAATCACAGAATCACAATTTTCCATGAATATTGTCTGAATTATGATTTTCAGGGGTTAAGCGCTTTCGCACGTGCAGTTTTAAATTGTTCGAAAAAAAGCTGCGTCAGCCGACCGGGATCCTGCATTCTCACTTTATCCGAAACTACACCGATACGCACTTTACCGTTATAACTTATAAGGCTGATGCCGAGGCCTACTTTACCAGATTTCGGCACCCAGAACATCATATCAGTTAATTTTGAACCGGAAATATAGAGCGGCCGCTTGGGTCCGGGCACGTTGGTTACAACGGCGCTGCATTTGCTGCTCAAAAAATGAATAATCTGGCTTTCTACAAACATAGGCATACGCCCGAGCAGCGCCAGTACCCCGAAAGCAACCACGGCTTCTCCCGATCGTTTTATCTCCTTCATCTCTTGCTGAATCCAGCGAAGCTGTTCTTCCGGGTCGGGATTTCCGACAGGCAGGCTTAGAAAAATAAGCCCGAAGCGATTTCCGGCAAGCACCGTATCATCATTTCCGCGCAGATTCACAGGCATGGTAACGCGGAAATTATCTTCCGCGGACGGATTTTCACCGTTTTCGATTAAATAGGAACGTACGGCCCGGCAGGTGAGCCACAGCAGCACATCATTTATGGTAGCGTGATGGATACG
The DNA here is from genome assembly GCA_003566395.1 of Balneolia bacterium. Classification (GTDB taxonomy): domain Bacteria; phylum Bacteroidota; class Rhodothermia; order Balneolales; family Cyclonatronaceae; genus Cyclonatronum. The sequence continues at coordinate 9,096 of PXDL01000253.1, forward strand.
GCCCAGAGCTTTAATATCCTCCAGCGGCAAGTGATCGGACCAGGCCGCTTTCTTTTCACATTGAAGCGGGCCCTTAAGGTCGGAAGGTGTATCAGGGGGCATGAACAAGAATTTCAACAGCGCTTTAACGACCATTTTCACCCAGCCTGCGGGCCCGCGTTTTCCGGTCTGAACCGATGATTTGGCGGGTTGGTATTCTTTGTGAGGCTGAAAATACGGGCCTTCAGGCGAAACGGTAGCAAGTGACAGTAATACCCGCACCAGCGCTATGCCGTCGGCGATACAGTGATGAAGCCGGGCCACCAGCGTACAGGTATCGCCCTGCATTACCAGATAAAACTCCCAGAGCGGCAGGTCGAAGTCAAGCGGTGTGCTCATGAGCCGGCTTATCCAGCTTTCCAGAGCATCGGGGGAAGTATCCTCAAGCACTTTAACTTGCACATGCCGGTTCAGGTCAGGTTCTCCGGCATACTCCCAGACAGGTATGGTTTCCCGATTGATGACCCGCTGCCGGAATCGGGGAAAACGGGTCAGGAGTCTCTCTTTTAGCAACGTGCGAAATGCTTCAGGGTCCGGTGCCGGTTTAAGGGTGAGCATACCGGTTATGACCATCTGATTCTCTTCCTGTTCCATCCGGAGCCAGGCGGAATCGGGACCCGACATCACTTCGGTTTCATAAAATGGAGTAGCTGCGGACAACGGGAATCTGCGTTTTCGGATTGATCTGGATCAAAGGTGAATCGAGCACATCACAAGCTAAAATATCAGATTGGCGCGTGTTTCCAATGCCTGAGGAGGATTTCAGCTTTCAAGCCTTCGGATAATTAATAAGGTGGCATCATCGCGCAGCCTCTCCTCCCCTGCATGTCCCAGAAAACGGTCAACGATCTGGGCGGCGCTGAACTCACCGGCCTGCATGGCTTCAACCAAAGAAGATTTCATCAGCTCAAATCCCCTAACCTGATCCTCTTCGCCGAAAAGTTCGGAAATGCCGTCGGTACAGCAGACAACTGCATCGCCGGGGGCCATGTGCATGGTTACTTCCGCAAAATTACTGTCGGGCCGCAAGCCGAGAAGATCCATCGTTTCGGGCTGCACCTCGCCTACCGTGCCGTCTTCAACCTTATAGTGCAAAAGCGGGTATTGCAGGGCATTGCTGAAATTAATCGTAGCGGATTGGGGATCAAGCATAATTAGGCTCACCGCACAGGGCGCCTGACTTACCTGAGAATCCTCAAAAACCAACGTGTTGAGCTGGTTCATGACCCCAGCCGCCGTTTTAGGTCCGTCAGACGATTTGGTGGTCATCCCTCTTATGCTTGAGCGGATATAGGCAACATAAGCATGGGCAAAAACCCAGGCCTTCCACTTTTTGCCCATCACATCGCCGAGCACGGCAAGCATTTTGTTGTCAAGGGCGATGTAATCTATAAAATCCCCTCCCGGCACCCCTTTAAACGTCTTATGATAATGGTCGATGCTGTACCCCGGAATTTCCGGAAGTTCAACCGCATTAAGGAACTGCCCGGTTGAGCGGGAGGCTTCGTCCATTTCACGGACTACTACCTGTTGTGCTGCCTTGCGTTTGCGGATTACGTGATGCAGCTTTTTTACCAGTACCGAGGTTCCGTCGGTTTTCGGCACAAAATCATCAGCTTCAAGGTCTATACCTTTGATAATATTATCTTCCGAATTATAGGCCGACAGAAACAGAAAGGGAATATCGCGGTAATCCGGGCTCAGTTTAAGCATTTCACGCAGCCCAAAACCGTCAAGCTCGGGCATCATAATATCACTGACAATCGCAATCGGTTTCACCTCGGAGAGCAGTTCCAGCGCTTCTTTGCCGTTTGATGCCTTTACAACCTCGAACCCCTCTTTCGATAAGGCAAAGGCGAATAGTGTCTGCATAGACAACTCGTCTTCGACCAGCAGAATCGTCTTTGGAGAATCATTCATAATGGGTTGCCCGGTAGCATTTCAACTGCTGCGCCCGGCTTCAGGACAGCGTAGAAATCGCATCCTCCTCGGAGGAATACACTTTAAAAATGTTATACAATTTGGTGAGTTCAAACATCGATTTCACCGGTGGCTGCAGGTTGGTAACTACCAGTTCTGCATTTTTTTTAAGGGCCACCTTCAGGCTCTTGACCAACGCGCCTAAAAAGTTACTGTCGATAAACGTTAAATGCTGAAGGTTGATAATGATAAATTTCGGAGACTTTTCCTCAATAGCAGAGCCGATTGACTCAATCAGCGGCTGAGCTTGTTTTGAGGTTCCGATCGTAAAATTAGGGCGTATAATCGCGATATTTTTATTGTAAACAGTGTATTTCATGTGTTGTCCGAAAAAATCAGTTTGGAATAAGCTATGGTAATTCAAACCCCGAAGCAGTCCCGAGACCAAAAAAACACCCGGAAATGCAGAATTACCCGGTCTCTGTCATATACTAAATAGAAAGCCTTGTAAAGACTTCTAATATTAGCCTTCTTATGCCGTATATGCAACTTTGTACGCCTTATTAATTTACCCGGAGACTGTTGCGTGTACTCATTCGAACCGAACGTGGAAATCAGATTAGATTCCGGCACAATTCCGATAGTAGATGCTTTTTTACTATTTTGGCAACTTGCAATTAATCGTTGACATATACCCTGTTAAGCTACATTGATCCCGAAAATTTATGAGTGTACTGAATGATTCAAGGACCATCGAACAGATCAAAGAACACGGACTCACCATCGAAGAGGTTGAGCGTCAGCTGGGCCTGTTCACTAAAGGTATCCCCTCACTGAAAATCAACCGCCCGGCTACCGTTGGCGACGGCATCATCAGCCTTGATGAGCGAGAACGGGCACGTTACAAAAAGCTTTATGACCAAACCGTTTTAAAAGGTCTTCGCATTATGAAATTCGTGCCGGCTTCCGGTGCCGCCTCCCGGATGTTCCGCGATCTCGAGACCATGTTGAACGATCATGATGAAATCGGAGAAGCCGAACTGCATCTGGATTCCGATCCGGCCCGGTTTTCGAAGACGTTCATTAAAAACATTACCTCATTTGCTTTTTGGCACGACCTCTGCGAAGCGCTGAAAGCCGACGGGCTTGACGCAAACCGGCTGCTGGAAAAGAAAACCTACCGCCCGCTGATCGAATATACCCTGACCGACAAAGGACTCGGCTACTCCTCAATGCCCAAAGCCCTTATTCAATTTCACGGTTATGAAGACGGTCCGAAAACCTCACTGGAAGAACATTTCCACGAAGGCATGGAATATGCGACCGGCCCCGACAACAGCGTTCACATGCATTTTACGGTTTCTCCGGAGTTTGATGACAAGTTTGACGCCAGGGTAGAATCCATCAAAAGACAGCTTGAATCTGGCGAAGTACGCTTTCAGGTTGAACGGTCGCATCAGTTGCCGTCAACCGATACCATTGCGGTAGATGAAGAGAACGAACCCTTTTTGGATGAAAACAACACTATTCTGTTTCGTCCGGGAGGACACGGCGCACTACTGCACAATTTGAATGAGCTGGATTCGGATATCGTATTCATCAAGAATATTGATAATGTGGTGCCCGCCTCCCGCCGCAACGACACCATTGAATGGAAAAAAGTACTCGCGGGAGTTTTAGCCGAACTTCGCAATACGATCTTTTCATCCCTTAAAAAACTTGATCAAAACCCCGATTCAAAAACGCTGGATGAACTATCTGTGCTGGCGACCGGTGATCTGAATCTTACCCTTCCCGCCGAATTTGAAACGGCTTCGGATGAAGAAAAGCAAGCTATTCTGATTCATTTGCTCGACCGTCCGGTAAGGGTTTGCGGCATGGTAAGGAACGAGGGCGAACCCGGTGGCGGGCCGTTCTGGATCGAGAAAGAAGGAGAAGTGAACAAGCTTCAGATCGTGGAATCGTCTCAAATCGATACCGAAGACGAGCAGCAGAAAGCTGTTCTGAACAACGCAACTCATTTTAATCCGGTAGATATCGTCTGTTCTATCACCAACAGCAAGGGAGAACCGATTAACCTGAAGGATTTTCAGGACCCGGATACTGCATTTATCGCTTCAAAATCGTATGACGGGCGAAACCTCAAAGCCCTTGAGCGGCCCGGGCTCTGGAACGGCGGGATGGCTGGATGGATAACCGTGTTTATTGAAGTGCCGGTTTCCACCTTTAATCCGGTTAAAACCGTAAACGACTTATTACGGGATGAACACCGGCAGTAATCCCAAAGTTTAACGACGTTTTAGTTCAGCAAATCCCAAGAATACCATGAACGTGCTGATGCCGATCATCACAATTGCCAGTACGTCCGATGCTGTAACGCCGTCGTGAGGATTGAAATAAAGCAGCGTAGGACCCTTTAGCCAGGCTGGCGGCTCAAGCACAATCATGAGTACGGCAATAACCAACAGCAAAATTGCGCCGCTGAAAAGAGACAGGATGTGCATACGGCGCCTCCGTTTTACCTGCATGGCGTCGTTACTGTTTACACGTGCATTTTCCAGCAAGAACAGCACTTCATCCAGCATCTTATCGCGCTTGCCGTTTCGACTCTGATGTTCTTCAATCTTATCGCTAATGATGTGGAAACGCGTCTTCACATCCTTTTGGCTCTTGATCATTTCGGCATGATCACTTGTAAAATAGAAATTTTCCAGGCGGCTTAATGCAGCATCAACATCTGTCTGGCGTGCCTTTGCTTTGTTCAGCCTGACACGAAATCCGTTTACCGGCGCTTGTTTAACTGCGTGATCATTCATATTAGTAGTCAGATTTGTTGCAATAAGGTATTTTGTTGCGGAAGATGTACCCCTTTAATAGGTTAAAATATATTAATTATATTTTATTAATCCAATTGTTTTCCTATCGATTTTAATCACATGAAACCCATCCTGATGTGCCATGCTTTTAAACAACAGAATACCTATTTTAAACCTTTACTATACTTTGAAAAACCGGTTTTTGGAGATCGGGCTTGGTTTTAAATCTCCCAGTCATGCCTGAATAAATCCATTGATGATATTCAAAGGCTTTTTTTATTATTAGACCTACGCTTTCGCAGCCGCTCTCCATTCCGGCAGTCCGCCCGTTCTGAAAGCGGTTAGAACCTATATTATTTTTAACCTCATATCATTACAGCCTTGCAGTCACTTGAATCTCTTTTCGGCCCGAATGCAGCCCTCGTAGAAGAATTATTAAAACAGTATCAGGAAAACCCGGAATCGGTGCCGGAATACTGGAGAAAATATTTTGTTGAACACATCGATGAAATCGCTGAAGGCCGGGCACCGACTGAGCCCTCAGGTAATGGTCGTCAGGAAGCAGAAGCGCCGGAAGCTAAAGAGAAGAAAGTAAAAGAGGCTGACAAAAAAGCTGTTGCAAAAAAGAAAGAGGCTAAAGCAGACAAGAAAAAGCCTGCGGTTAAAACGAAGAAGGACGAAAAAGAAAAAGAGCCGCCAAAAGAAGAGGCACCCGAACCTAAGCGCGAACCTTTGCGAGGCGCATCGGCAAAAATCGCCGAGAATATGGATGCCAGCCTTGAAGTTCCTACGGCTACTTCCCTTCGCGTAATACCGGTTAAAATGCTGGTGGAAGACCGCATTGTTATCAACAAGCATTTGGAAGAGCGGGGTGAGCCGAAAGCCACCTTCACCCATTTTATAGGCTGGGCCATCGTTCAGGCCATAAAGGCGGTGCCTTCAATGAATGCCTTTTACGAGCTTGATGACAACAACAAGCCCTTCAAGGTGTACCCCACCGATGTAAACCTCGGAATCGCCATCGACCTGCCGGGTAAGGGTGATTCCAGAAATCTTGTGGTGGCAAACATCAAAGGGGTGGACAAGATGAATTTCTATGAATTTCTTCACGCCTACTACAAGTTGATCGACAAAGCCCGCAACGGCAATCTCGAGGTAGACGATTTTCAGGGCACAACCATCAGCATCACCAACCCCGGCACCATCGGCACTGTTTCATCTCTTCCGCGCTTGATGAAAGGACAGGGCTCCATTATTGCAACCGGCGCCATGAATTACCCGGCCGAGTTTCAGTCTATGTCGCCCGAATTGTTGAATCACCTGGGAATAAGCAAAGTTATGACGATGACCAGCACCTACGATCATCGCATTATACAGGGCGCGGAATCGGGAGAGTTTTTATCCCAAATCCATAATATGCTAATCGGAGACGGCGACTTTTTTGACACCATTTTTGCCGACCTCGATATTCCCTATGATCCTGTTCCCTACGGCCGGGATAATTACGCCGGCATGTTTGGTGGTCAGGGTGATGACCTCGCCGCTACCAAAAAGGCCATTTCCGTTATAAACCTTATCAACATGTACCGTACGCACGGACATGTACTGGCCAGTGTAAATCCGCTGCACCACGGTCCGGGACACCATCCCGAACTGGACTACGAGTACCACGGACTTACGATGTGGGATATGGACCGGGAGTTTTACTGCGGCGGCCTCGGCGGTCACACAAAAGCTCCGCTGCGCGACATCGTGAGCCTGCTGCGGGATACCTATTGTAGCAAAATCGGCTCCGAGTTTACGCACATCCAGAATCTCTCCGAGCGCAACTGGCTTTCCGATAAAATGGAAGGAAGCCTCAACGCTCCTGATCTCGACAAAGACGAAAAACGCCTCATTCTTAAAAAACTGAATCAGGCTTCGGCTTTCGAAGAGTTTTTGCATAAAAAGTATATCGGCCATAAGCGGTTTTCGCTGGAAGGTGCCGAATCGGTGATTCCAACGATAAATCATATGCTTGAGCGTGCCGGCGGCTATGGGGTTGAAGAGGTTGTTTTCGGCATGGCGCACCGTGGACGCCTGAACGTGCTCGTGAATATTATGGGCAAATCCTACAAACAAATTTTTTCAGAGTTTGAAGGAAATATCGATCCCGATTCTGCCCAGGGATCAGGTGATGTAAAATATCACCTCGGCACAAGCAGCACATTCAAGACCAAAGACGGTCAGGAGATAAAGCTTGGGTTGATGCCCAATCCATCACACCTCGAATCGGTAAATCCGGTGGTGGAAGGGGCGGTTCGTGCCAAACAGGATTTGTTAAATGAAGATGCGGATGATGAAAACGGCAGTCGTGTCATCCCGCTTCTTATACATGGTGATGCGGCTTTTGCAGGTCAGGGCGTAGTGGCAGAAACCCTCAATATGTCTCAGTTGCGCGGGTATAAAACCGGAGGCACCATCCATCTGATCATCAATAACCAGATCGGATTTACCACCCTTCCGATAGACGGACGATCCACACGCTACGCTTCCGATCTGGCAAAAATGATCCTCGCACCGATTTTTCATGTAAACGGTGACGACCCCGAAGCCTGCGTACATGCGATGAACCTGGCTTTGGATTATCGCCAGAAATTCGGCAAAGACGTAGTGATTGATCTTATCTGTTACCGCAAGCACGGCCATAATGAGGGCGACGAGCCAGCCTTTACCCAGCCGGGACTCTACCGGGAAATCAAAGATCATCCACAGGTGCGCGAAATTTACACGCGCGAATTGCTTCGCAAGAAAGAGCTCACCCAGGAAGAAGTGGATGAAATATTC
>PXDL01000409.1 GCA_003566395.1 Balneolia bacterium
AGCAAAAGTTTTTTTGTCACGTTTGGGATTGCAAAGAGAAGATGCCCAACTTCTAAAAGAAGAGATTTTAAAGCATACAAGTGAAAAAGAACTTAGCCTTTCTTACGAAGATAAATTTGGGAAAAGGTTTTATAGGGTTTTGAAGTTAAAGTTCAATAGCACATCTGCGAGTGTAAAAACAGTATGGATTTTAAGGGCTGGGAGTGAAATTCCGGAGCTTGTTACTTGCTATGTAATCACATAATTTAGAGACATGATTAATATTAAGGAATTAGATACTGTAGCTTTGCTCAAAGATATACCTGGGAAAAAACTCTTCAGGGGTGATGTAGGTACAGTTGTAACTGTTTTGTCCGATTCTATGGTAGAAGTTGAATTTGTTGATGAAAAAGGGAGAACATTATCTTTAGCAACTATTGCCAAGAAAGACCTAATATATCTGAGGCTTGAGGCTGTCCCTTTTTCGGCATGATTTGCGGGAAACTCGCTCAATATAGTCTTAGTGATATCTAAGTACGCCCGTCAATCGAGCTCGCTCATCGATTTTCGCCTCGCCCTGGTAGATTTCCTGCAGACGGTGCATGTTGGGTGAATGATTCAGGAAATTGATTAATAATCAGGTAATGACTCTCAGAATTACTATATCCCGTTTGGAGCTTTTGGAAAACAACAAATTAACACGATTTTTGCCTCGTTGGTAGAACCTATCGGTAGAAACCCAACCCCCAGCCCAAAATGTGCGTGCCGTAGGTACGCTCTATGGTTCTAACAAGCAGACAGAAGTAAAACTAAAAGAACTCAACCTCTTCCAACAAACACCATTCATCACCCTCATGCTCCCCGTAAATTTCGGCACTTATTTTTTTGTGAAAAGTCTGCTCAAGAGATAATCTCGAGAATAGAATTCATTAACTTTGCCGAAATTCCCAAATAACCGTTAACAACATTTCGGCAGAAACAGAATCTGTATCTGAACCAATTAATGGACTTCACCCTCAGCGCCTACTACAAACTGCTTGATGCGCTTCAGGAGCAGCAGTACAGCTTTCAGACCGTACGCGAGTTTATTCTCGATCCGAAGCCGCGTGCCGTTATGCTCCGGCACGATGTGGATGCAAGAAGCGGACACTCCCTCCGCTTTGCCCGATTGCAGCACGAGCGCGGTATCCGGGGAACTTACTACTTCCGGATTGTGCCGGCTTCTTTCGATGGCAAAATTATCCGTGAAATTGAAGATTTAGGGCACGAAATCGGCTATCATTACGAGGATATGGATCTTGCCGGAGGCGATCCGCACAAGGCAATCGTTCAGTTTCAGCGGCACCTCGAGGAGCTTCGCCTTGCCGCCGATTCGGTGGAAACGGCCTGCATGCACGGCAGCCCGCTGAGCCGGTATGATAACCGTGCGCTCTGGAAGTTTTACGACTACCGCCGCTTCGGCCTTATCGCCGAACCCTATTTCGATATCGACTTCACCCGTGTGCTCTACCTTACCGATACCGGCCGGCGCTGGGACGGAGGCGGGGCGAGCATCCGCGACCGGGAGCTTACGCCCGAAGAAAGAAAGCAATTCCGGCGGAATACCCGCAACCGAACCGGCAGAAACGGAAAAAGCATCACCGGTGCAGGCGCTGAAGTATCTCATCTGATGCAACCCGACGGAAAGCTTTTATCGGAGAAGTTCCGCTTTCGCACTACGGCCGAAATCACCGAAGCGGTCCGGAAAGGTAATCTGCCGGATCAGATCATGTTCAATTTTCATCCGCAGCGATGGAATTCAAATCCGGTGTTGTGGCTGCAGGAATGGGCTCTTCAGCGGACAAAAAATGCGATTAAGCGCCTGATTAAGAAATCAAGAAAAGCTTCCGGCGATTCTTGAAAAATTAATTTTAATTTTACATTTTAGCATAAAGCACTATATTTCAGAAAGTTGAGACGCATGCAGCGTTGTTGAAATAGAAAGCCTTACACTTTCTAAATAGGGAATTCCCTCAATTTGTAATATCTTGTTACAACTGCATCTGAAGGAAGTGTTCGAAGCACAACAAGTCCTGATTTTTCACCCGGTTCAGGCCTTTTTGCATTCCGGGTTTACAAGATTGGATTTGGCTGAAATGTAATCATCACTCTCTGGAAAAACTGTACATCCGTCTTGGAACTGATTCAGGAAAAAAGACTAACGAAGCCCGCAGCCTCGCGCGATGAGCGTTACGAGGCTGATTTGTTTATTAGTCAGTACGCCGATCTGACCGATAAACAGACGTTCCGCTTCGACAGTACAGAGCCCGCCAACCTCGATTTTGCAGATTATGATAAACTGAATTGCATCGTTAACTACAAAAGGATAAACGACTTTCGGTTTATAAATAAGTTTTTTGAAGACATCAACAGCCGCCTCGATGAAGGCGGATTTTTTTTCGGCTGTGTGGAGACCAAAGAGGCGCGTAAGAAAAGGGTCCTTAGCAAAATGCCGGCCCCGCTGAACTACTGCCTCTACACCGTTGACTTTTTGTACAAGCGTTTGCTTCCTAAGCTTCCGGTGGTTAAGCGCGCTTATTTTGCCGTCACCAAAGGATACAACCGGGTTGTTACCAAGCCCGAAACCCTCGGAAGACTCGTTTCCTGTGGTTTTGAAGTGGTCGATACCTATCAGGCCGGTTACATAACCTGGTTTGCAGCGCGCAAAGTTAGCAAACCGCTTTTCGATATGAATCCTACCTATGGCGCAATCGTTGGCCTCAACAGGGTTGGGAAAGACGGCAAGATGATTAAAGTTTACAAGCTTCGGACAATGCATCCCTACTCGGAATACATTCAGGAGTATATGTATGATGCCAACAACCTCAAAAAAGGCGGAAAAATTGATAGTGACGACCGCATTACGAGCTGGGGTCGTGTACTTCGCAAGCTGTGGCTCGATGAACTGCCCATGCTCTACAATCTGATGTGCGGCCATGTGAAACTGGTCGGCGTACGTCCGCTGAGCCGCCATTACTACAGCCTTTATCCCGAGGATATGCAGCAGATGCGCACCCGCTTTCGCCCGGGACTGATTCCCCCCTTCTACGCCGACATGCCGGTAACTCTCCACGAAATAATCGAATCCGAGCGGCGCTATCTTCAGGAATACGAAAAAGCCCCGTTTCGTACCGATATGCGCTATTTCTTCCGGTCGATGTACAACATCCTCTTTAAAAAAGCCCGCAGCAGCTGATTTGCCTTACTGTCGTAAATTTCACGCAGGCTGATGCCAAGCCTTAAACGCCCATCTCTTTTTTGAAGCCCGCTGTTCTTGTAATCGCCAATCTTGATGCGTCCTTTGTGCTCGACGACCTCCGTTATCTGGAGCAGGCCGCCGAAGTTCGTTTTCACAATACAAAAAAACAGGGCCTGCTGAATGCATCGCTCACAGAAGCTATTGCGCGGGCGGATGTGGTGGTTTGCTGGTTTGCCTCGGCGCATGCGGTCGCTCCGGCCCTGTTGTGTCGCGCCGCCGGAATCCCCTTTGTTCTGATAAGCGGCGGATACGATACGGCTTCCGTACCGGCTATCGGCTACGGCAATGCAGGCCACCGGCTGAAAAAAAAGCTGACGGGTCTCGTGCTTTCCCTTTCTGATGCCGTGGTGGTCAATTCAGAATTTTCGGCCGGCGATGTGCTCCGTTTCAGGCCGGACGTAAAGCCCCGGCTCAGGATTATTCCTCATGATATCACCCCTGTGGATCCCGATGAAATTCCACAGCGTGATCCCAACCTGCTCCTCACCGTTACCCGACTGGTACCGCTTAACTACAGGCGCAAGAAAATGGAGCTTATCAAGCAGACTGCACGGGTACTTCCAGATTATAAAATTGTGCATATCGGCGTGACAGACGACCGGGTTCGCCCGGTTTTTTTTGAAGGGATGCCGGAGAATATGATGTCGCTCGGGCATGTTTCAGCTGAAGAGCTTTGGAGATGGTATTACAAAGC
>PXDL01000240.1 GCA_003566395.1 Balneolia bacterium
AAACCTACCATCCGGGTTACCAATCAGGTATGGACCGTTGGGAATTTTCTATCCGTATCGCGAATTCTGGTTCTTCCTCTGCTCATTTTTCTTCATCAGGCTAGCGGTGAGCAGCCAAATCTGGAAATGAAGCTGGTGGTGCTTTACATCATCCTTTCAGATTTTCTGGACGGCTATGCATCCCGTATGCTCAATCAGGTGAGTGAGCTCGGCAAGTGGCTGGACCCTCTGGCAGATAAACTGTGCGCTGCCGTTCTTTTCACCTACGTATGGTGGATCGGCATGGTGCCGGACTGGCTGTTCGGGCTTATACTTTTTCGTGATGTCTTTATTCTCGCCGGATCACTGATTATCAAATCAAGGCGAGGTAAACTGGCAATGTCGGTAATGACCGGTAAAATCGCCGTAAATATACTCGCGCTCTACTGGCTCGCTCTGGTTTTTCTACCCGGTATGGAGCAGTTTATTCTTGTTCTTAAATACGCCAGTGCTGCCATGCTGGTGTGGTCGGGAATGGTTTATATACGGCGGGGTTATAAAATTCTGAAGGGAGCGGATTATGAGTAATTCCCGAAGGCCGTCTCACCGCAATTAACGTTTTGCAATTACCTCTTACGCGGATTTTTGAAACTTCCGCAACAAGCATACATAAGCATGAGTTTTTTTGAAAAAATAGGATTTAAGAAAAAAGAGGAGCGCCTTAAGGAAGGGCTTGAAAAAAGCCGTACCGGCCTGCTCAATAAACTGGGAAAGGCGGTTGTTGGCAAAGATACCGTTGATGACGAGGTGCTCGACAATCTTGAAGAAGTGTTGATAACCTCCGACGTGGGCGTTCAAACCACGCTTACCATCATTCGCCGCATCGAAGAGCGGGTTAAACGCGATAAATACCTGAATACCGGCGAGCTGAATCAGATTCTCAGGGAAGAAATTATCGGATTGCTTCGGGAAACCGACAAAGACAAGCCGTCCGCTTATGATGCCGAAACACCGGCCAAACCACATGTAATTATGGTAGTGGGAGTGAATGGCGTTGGAAAAACCACCACGATCGGAAAATTGGCCTGGCATTATAAACAAGCCGGAAAATCGGTGATGCTGGGAGCCGCCGACACCTTTCGGGCAGCAGCGGTAAATCAGCTTAAAATCTGGAGTGAACGGGCAAATGTGCCCATCATTCAGCAAGGGCAGGGTGCCGACCCGGCGGCGGTAGCTTTCGACTCGGTGGCCTCAGCTAAGTCTAAAGGAGCAGATGTGGTGCTGGTGGATACAGCCGGACGCCTTCACAACAAAAAAGGCCTGATGGATGAGCTGACCAAAATAAAGCGCGTAATGGGTAAAGTGGTACCCGGCGCTCCCCACGAAGTTATTCTCGTCCTCGATGCTTCAACCGGGCAAAACGCCATGCTTCAGGCCAAAGCGTTTACCTCGGCCGTGGATATTACCGGGCTGGCCCTTACCAAACTCGACGGCACGGCCAAGGGAGGCATTGTGATCGGAATTTCGTCGGAGCTGGATGTTCCCGTAAAATACATCGGCGTAGGTGAACAGGTGGCCGATTTGCAGATTTTCGACCGGGTGCAGTTTGTGCATGCTCTGTTTGATAAAGCAGCCGTTTAAAAGCTGTAACCCGAGCACATAAAAACGGCTTATTCATAGCTTAAATCCGCATCGAAGTCAGTATGCGCGTGCTTTTGTGAACTATGAAATGTGAAATTTATGATACTCAAGCTTGCTTTAACGATGCTGCTTACGGCCGGTTCTATATCGGAAGCAGAATTCATTCCGCACGCACCGCATCACCCTGCCGCTTCTGCAGACAGCCTCGAACACGCCAATGAGCTTGTAATCGAGGCGCAACAAGCCCGGAACGCCGCCGAATATGAACGCGCAGAGGATCTTCTTGGAGAGGTCCGGCCCTACGTGAACACGCTTGAAGATTGGACCCTCACCTACCGATTCCATACCGAGAGCGGTCATCTGAATCGTGTACTTGGCCGGTATTCGGAAGCCCGAACTCATTTCAACACCCTGCTGGATACGTACGGAGATGAGCATGTCCGGGAAAAGGCCGTCACCCTGAATAATATCGCCGTGGTTTATCTCAACGAAGACAAGCTTGAGGACGCCATAAAATACCAAAGGCAGAGCCTCGAATACCGTTATCAGGTAAGCGAACGCCGGGAAGTCGGGCTGGCCGTCACCTATTTTTCGTTAGGGCGCAGCCTCTACCAGCAGCGACGGCCTGAAGAGGCGAACCGGTATTTTAATCGCTCCCTTGAATATATGGAAGCCTTCGAACACCCGGCCCTGCGGTTTAATGTGCTAAACAGTCTCGGTGATCTGCAATCTCATTTCGGCAATTTGGACGGAGCCAATCTCTACTATGAAGAAGCCAGAGAGCTTGCCGAAACTCTCGGGCCGCGTGAACAGGCACAAATTTTGATGGATTTGGGTACCAACAATTTCCTCCTGGGCGATATAGAGAAAACCGAGGAGTTGTACGCACTGGCTATGGAACACTTCAGGGAACTGAACATCCCGTTTTCAGTGCCGGCTTATCTGCGGGTTGTCGATTTAAATCTCAACCGCCATAATATTGAAGACGCCCGGTTCTGGATTGATGAAACGCTGGAGCGCCTTGAACGCTTTCCCGGAAAATTGCACCGCGCGACCCTGTATGAATATCAGGGGCTTTACCATTATTTGATTTATGAGCACGATACTGCGGATCGCAAATTCAGGAAAGCCATCGAAACGTATCGCTCTGTTCCAGGTTACAGACTCTGGCCGAACGTGTACTGGAACAAAGCGTTTAATATGATGGAAATAGATCAGGACGAAGGGTTCAGGCTGGCAGAAGAGGCTCGTTACATCACCGAACAGCACCGGATGCACATCGCTGTGAGCGGAAATATCCGTGCGGAAGCATTTCAGGGTATCAGCGATTTTTACGCACGCCTTGCGCGCCGGTACATAGAAGCGGGCAATGCGGCCGATGCGTTCAGGGTAATGGAACAATCCAAATCCAGATCATTCGCCGAAGACCTCACGCTAATGCCTCACTTGATCGGCGAAATACTGGATGAAGCCGAACGCGAACAGCACCAGCAAATTCGCAGCGAAATGATCCGCCTCGAAAACCAAACCCTGCGTAAGGATGATTCTCCGGAACGCAGAGAAATGATGCGGAGAATCGAAGACCTCGGTTTAAGGGGAGAAAGTCTTTTACGAGATGCGCTAAGCCGCCAACCTGATGTGAACCGCTTCTTCTCTCCCGAAATCAGCACGCTTGATGAAGCACGCGCTTCGCTTCCGCCGGGCACAATCGGACTGCACCTTAGTGTCTCCAACGACGGCCTCACAGGGTTGATGTTCAGTGAAGACCATGTTGAGAGCTGGGTGAAAGACCTCACCCCGAATGAAGCCGCCGAACTCACCGAAACGCTCCGGACCTCCATTTCGGAGCGCCGGGACAGGGAGGAAATCAACCGGCTCCTTGCATCCGCATCCGAGCGGCTTTTTTCAAAAACGGCCCTCGATATGCTTGAACGCTCCGAGATGCTGCTCGTTTCAACCGACGGAGCCCTGGCCTACCTTCCGATGGAAGCACTGCGTCCGAACGACGCCTTCTATCTCATCGAACGCATGCCGGTTGTTCAGACACCCTCGTTCACCGTACGAAAACTCCTTGCGCAACGCATGGAGAACCGTCCCTTCTCCGGGCGGGCACTCGCCGTTACCAGTCCCGACTATACCGAAAACCCTGATGTGGCCCCTGCTTATGTGCGTAGCGAGGCCGTATTCAGACCGCTGCCGTTCAGCCGGCTCGAAGGAGACTGGGTGAGCACCTATTTTCCCGGTGAAACGGACGTACTCACCGGTCCGGATGCCCGTGAGTTTACGATACGCACCCGTGAGCTGCTGGGCTACGATGTGCTTCATTTTGCCGCACACGGAATCCTGGATGAACGCAACCCGCGCTACAGCGGAATCGTGCTTTCTCTGCCAGAAGAACCTGATGAGCTGGATGACGGCTTTCTGCGCACCTCGGAAATTTATACTCTTGAACTTGATGCCGAGCTGGTTGTACTCAGCGCATGTAATACCGGAATCGGACGGTTGATCAGCGGAGAAGGGGTGCTTGGTTTTCAGCGGGCGTTTATGTTTGCCGGCTCTGGCTCGGTTGCCGTGACTCTCTGGAGTATTGAGGATCGCAGCACGGCCGTTCTTATGCGAAATTTCTACCGCTATCTGAGCGAGATACGAGGCGAAGGAGATCCCCATCATACCGATTATGTGCAGGCCTTACGCCGGGCCCGGCTGGATTTACTGAATCAGCGCGGTTACAGCCATCCCGTTCACTGGGCGTCGTTTGTTTTCACGGGCATCTGAATCTTGTCAGAAGCCATCACCCTGAAACACACCAAGCTCTTACTGTACCCGCGTGCTCTCAAGCAGCGAAAGCAGTTTTCCGAGCCTTTCAGCTTTGATGTTTTCGTTCAGCTCATTATGGCCGTTAATCAGGTTCCGTAAAAAACGGGTAAACATAGAGTAGGGCGATGCGGATTCGTAGTACTGATCATACACTTTAATGCCGCTTTTCCTCAAAAACTGATTGCACTGCTCCCGCGAAAGCACCGCGCCGTTGTTAAACGGATCTATGAGAAGATGCTCGTTGTTGACCGTCACAAATTTCACCAGAAAATGAAGCGGCATATTTACTCCGTGGAAGGGAAGCTGCAGGCGCCGGCCGGTAAACAGTATGATGAATGCCAGCGAAAGCGGTATGCCCGTGCGGGTGTTGAGCACATGATGAAGGTAAGTATTCCTCGGATTGAGATAATCACCCTGGCAGCCGTCGAACCCCTGACGCGTGTAGAGGTGGCCGATCAACGCTTGCATTTTTTTCCGTTCCGATTCCGCTTTGTGAATATAAGGGGCGGCCTCATCGGCAAGCTGATCGAGCATTTGCACAAACGGACGGGTCCGGATGGTAGGGTTATCGAAGCGTGAAAATGTAAACACGGCATCCTCGAGATCTTCCAGACTGAAAATACCGTCTTCGGCAAGAGTTACCACATCCTGCTGAAAACTGTCGAACGTAATTCGCTGAATCGCCTCGCTCAGTGCTTCTTTCAAGTCCGGATCTTTTGTTCTGCTCTTCACCTGATCGAGCTGAGGAACAGCCGATTCACCGATTTCCTCGAAGCGGTTCATAACCGATGAACGCACGTAAGGCTCGGGGTCGTCAAGCAGGTAGATTAAGGACGCTATTTCGTTGGGAGATTGCTGCAAGCTGATCGTTATTCTATATGAAGGGTGGATTTACGCGAAGAAAACCCGGATTGGGTTAAAAGTCGATTACCTCAACGGAAAACATGATAAAATGGTTTGGACGAATGCGAAACGATACGATTTGTCTTTTTTCCTGCCGGTTTCGGAGCGCTCAGGCGCTCATAACCTTTACAAGACCGGCAGCAGGTTCGCCATCATCCCATAATAAAACCAAAATCTCTGTAAATTAGTACCTCCGAATATTACCCTCTGTTGGTGCGATAGCATTTTTGTTGAAACGAAACCTTTATTATGAATTTTTACTCCCGAAAGCTGATTAAACCCGAAGATCTCAATCCCAATAACACCTTATTCGGCGGCAGCCTGTTGCGGTGGATTGATGAAGAAGCCGCCATTTTTGCAATTTGTCAGCTCAACACCGACAAACTGGTCACCAAGTTTATATCCGAGATCAACTTTATTAATTCGGCACGGGCCGGCGATATTATTGAGATGGGTATGGAAGTGCTCAAGTTCGGGCGCAGTTCCATCACCTTTAAATGCGAGGTGAGGAACAAGTTCAACAAGCAGAAGATCATCACCATCGACAACATCGTGTTCGTCCATGTGGATGAAAACGGACGGCCCAAACCGCACGGGGTTACCACGGAAACACCTCCGGAGATCGATCAGGCGGTGGTTCCCGCCTGATACTTTAACCTTAAACGGTAGAGCGTTCGGCCTTGTCGAAAATGTGACGCATCATACTGCGATATTCCGGGCTAAGCTCCACGCCGCGACGGGCCATCATGCGTTCGGCCGTCTCCATGGCCTTGTCGAATTTGTAAACATCTTCGCCCTTGTCGGTGAGCCAGCAGAATGAACGGATATGCCTGGGCGGAAACGTGCCGGTTACGATGTTAGCCGAAACCCCGCAGACCGTACCGGTTGTAAGCATAGTGTTGATTGCCGTTTTGCTGTGATCGCCCATAATGGTACCGCAAAACTGCAGGCCCGTGTCGTACTCTTTTCCCGTTTCCCAGTTCAGAAGACGAACCGAACTGTAATTGTTTTTCATATTCGAATTATTGGTATCGGCACCGAAATTGCACCATTCACCGATGGCCGAATTTCCCAGAAAACCGTCGTGAGCCTTGTTGGAATAGGCCTGCATCACAACATTATGAACTTCTCCGCCCACCTTACACCATGGGCCGAGCGTTGTATCCCCGTAGATTTTAGCACCCATCTTTACCACGGCGTGTTCTCCCACCGAAACGGGTCCCTGAATGAGAGAGCCGGCCATAATGTGCGCATGATCACCTATTACAACTGGACCGCTTTCTGCATTTATTACGCATCCGGGCTCAATCTTAACCGAACTACCCGCAAATATCTGATCTTCGCCGGATACATGGACTCCCGGAAAATCGGGCAGGTGAATTTTCCGCAGCTTATTCGTCAGCAATGCACAATCTGCAAGAATTTGCGGGCCGTTTTCGCTAAATATCTGCCAGGGTGCATCAAGCAGGGTACCGTGTTCGGTATCCCGAAAGGTGACGTCGGTGCCCGGGATATTTCCGGCTTTGAAGATAGTTGCGCTTCGTTTGCCGTCGAGCCGGAGTGCTACGGGCGTGTTTGCATGCATCAGCCCCTGATCATTGCCGAGCGAAAGGACCTCCTGCATAACATCATTATCAGGAAGGAAACGGCCGTTAATCCAGTAGCAGTCTTTGCTTTCATCAATACCGGGAGCGTCGTACACGCCCTGCATATATTCGGGCATTTGGCGGGTGACATGCCCGGCCCCGATTCTGAGACTCCATTTTTCCGAGATAGTCAGGATTCCGGTACGGATGAGGTTCGAAGGGCGAGTGAGCGTAAGAGGCATCAGCCGCATAGCTCTTGAATCATCAAAAAAACAAAGCTGCATCAGTAACTATTTATGGTTTAAACTCGTGGTGATGTTTTTTGAATTTAAGGCATTTTCAACTAATAAAAGGGCATAATAGATGAAATTTGCCCGAAACCGCAGGTTAACCTTAAGGGGCAGGATGTACGGGCCGGACACCACCCGCTTGATCTGAAAAGTTCGCCCATCCGCTCAAGTCCCCATTTTTTCACTTACCGACTAATAAACAATATTTTACAGCTCATAGATATGCAATTCAAAGCTGTTTCATTAGCCGTTTTTTTTACGTAGATTTCACGGATTCAACTTATTTTAAGTTGATGGTTAATAAAATTCTTTACAACCTTTTCTGATACAGCGTAAGAACGGGTTTCAGAAGGCTTTGACAGCCGGGAATATTGAGTTCAAGAAAAAGACTAAACGTTTGTAAAACATTTTGCTACGAAGAGATGAGTCCGAACCGCGGTTTTCCAAAGCCTCCTTTCACCACTTTTTTCTCTCCGGGTCTGGTCAAATTGTATGGTTTCCGGATTTTTCATTTCTTTGATCAATGTTTTACCGGATTTTCAATACGTTGCTATCAGAATTCAGCTATTTACGGTTGCAGGCCGTATCTGATTCCACGCTCCGGAAGCTGAAATAACTACAACCAATATCATTTACTCAACTATTTTATGTGCGGCATAGTCGGATATATTGGCTTCAGAGAAGCATCTGATGTCATCATTAAAGGTCTCAAAAGACTTGAATACCGTGGATACGATTCCGCCGGTATCGCCATTCTTAACGGAGAAGTAATCATCAAGAAGGGTAAGGGGAAAGTCGTAAACCTTGAAAAGATGGTCCTCAACGGCCCTGCTAAAGGCACCGTGGGTATCGGCCACACCCGCTGGGCAACACACGGCGAACCCAACGATGTAAACGCCCACCCTCACTCTGACGGGAAACATGACTTTGCCATTGTTCATAACGGCATCATCGAAAATTACGACTCCCTCAAAAAAGAGCTGATTTCAAAGGGCCACACTTTTGACGGTCAGACCGATACCGAAGTTCTGGCACACCTGATCGAAGAAATTCAAAAAGTAGCGGAAGTCGATTTTGAAACCGCCGTTCAGCTGGCGCTCAAGCAGGTAGACGGCACCTACGGCCTTGCCATCGTAAACAAACACGAGAAAGATAAGATTATCGTAGCCCGCAAAGGTTCACCCCTGCTGCTTGGTATCGGTGATAATGAAGTCTTTATCGCCTCCGACGCATCACCCATCATAGAATATACCAATAAGGTGGTGTATCTGGATGATGATGAAATGGCGGTAATCACCCGCGAGGGGTATCAGGTTAAGACGATCAGTAATATTGAGCTGAACAAACAGGTCCATGAGCTGGAAATGAATATTGAGCAGATAGAGAAAGGCGGATTCCCGCATTTTATGCTCAAAGAGATCCACGAACAAAGCGATACCATTGCCGACTGTATGCGCGGACGCCTCATGGTGGAAGAAAATCGCGTCGTTCTCGGCGGCATAGAACGCGTGCTCGACCGGCTGGTGAATGCCCGCCGTCTTGTTATTGCGGCCTGCGGCACAAGCTGGCACGCCGGACTTGTAGGGGAGTACCTGCTTGAGTACATCGCCAAACTCCCCGTTGAAGTAGAATATGCTTCAGAATTTCGCTACCGTCAGCCACTAATTGACTCCAACGACATCCTGCTTGTTATTTCACAAAGCGGCGAAACGGCAGATACTCTTGCCGCCGTACGCGAAGCCCGTGAGCGAGGTGCACTGGTGATCGGAATTTGCAACGTGGTCGGCTCAACCATCGCCCGGGAAACAGATGCCGGTATCTATACACACGCCGGGCCCGAAATCGGGGTGGCCTCAACCAAAGCATTTACGGCTCAGGTTACCGTTCTCAGCATGATGGCCATATTACTTGGTCAGCGCAGAAAAGTGCTGGGTGAAGCAGATGCCAAAGAGATGATTCATGCTCTGCATGGCATTCCGGCCCAGGTTGCGAGTATCATGGAAAAACAGGACCAGATCGATACGATTTCCCGTCTTTTCGCCTATGCACCCAATTTTCTGTATCTGGGCCGCAGTTATAATTTCCCGGTTGCCCTCGAAGGCGCGCTTAAGCTTAAAGAAATTTCCTACATCCACGCCGAAGGGTATCCGGCCGCCGAAATGAAACACGGCCCCATTGCCCTTATTGATGAACACATGCCGGTTGTGGTACTTGCGGTTACCGATCACACCAACGACAAAATGATCAGCAACATTGAGGAAGTTCGTGCACGGAAAGGACGCGTGATAGCCATCACAACAGAAAATAATCACGATGTGCGTAATCTCGCCGAGTTCTGCATCACCATACCCGAAACACATGATGTTTTAACACCGCTGCTTACGGTAATTCCGCTGCAAATTCTATCCTACCAGATAGCCGTGTATCGCAAATGCCACGTGGATCAGCCGCGCAACCTTGCCAAAAGCGTTACGGTGGAATAAGCCCGGCTTTTTAACCGTTATCCGGCCTGATGTACGTTTTCGTGCATCAGGCTTTTTTTTAGCTGCCGATTTTACAAAATGGATATCCACATCAAAAATATGGTTTGCCCGAGATGCGTAACCGCAGTAAAGAACGCACTGAGCGAGGCCGGTATCGGATGGGAAAAGGTAGATCTCGGCATCGTACAAACTTCTGAGCCGCCCGCAGAGATACAGCTTGATGTGCTTGATGAAAAGCTGGAAAAACTTGGTTTTGAGCGCATCCAAAATCCCGCGCAGCAACTGATAACCCACATCAAAAAGCTACTCATCACCTATTTGAACGCCCTTGAGGAAGAAAGTGAGCTGCCCGTCCGCTCCGACTATTTATCCGGGCATCTTCATAAAAACTACAGCTATCTGAGCGATCTTTTTTCAAAGACGGAAGGCCGCAGTATCGAACAACACTGGATCGCCCTGAAAACCGAGCGAGCACGGGAATTACTTGAATCCCAGGACCTTTCTGTTACCGAAATTGCCCATCGCCTCGGTTACAGCAGCTCGCAATATTTTGCGAACCAGTTCCGTCGCCGGACCGGAATGACGCCGAGCAGCTGGAAAAAACAACATAAGCTGCGTAAAGGCCGCCAGGCTTTCTGAGACGACTTCAAGAGCCGGGCCATTATTCCCACCCAAAAGTTTTATACATTTTACCGATAAAGCTGAACGCAAGGCACCGGTTTCGATCTGTATTTTTAACATTCATCATTCCGTTGTAACAGAACCTCGTCATCCAGCTATGGACCAGCAAACTAAAAACCGTACCGAACAAACAAGACTGCACATTAAAGGCATGAGTTGTGCCTCTTGCGTTTCGGGAGCTGAAAACGCTCTCAAGCAACTCAAGGGCGTTTCAAAAGCTTCCGTAAATCTGGCGACGGAAGAAGCCGATGTGGAGTACAAGCCCGATGAGCTAAGCATGGACGATTTGGTTCGTGCAATTGAAGACGCCGGATTCGGAGCCGAACCTGAGCAATCGTCAAAGGCCTCTTCCGGCAATGGATACGGCCGGCATGAATTCAGGCTGAGCATCGGTGGAATGAGCTGCGCCACCTGCGTTTCAGGTGTTGAAAAAGCCATCTCGAAAGCACCGGGTACCTCGGAGATATCGGTAAATCTGGCCACTGAGGAAGCCCGCTTCACCCGCGACCGGGGTTCGGCTGAGGACATCATACAGGAAATAGAAAATGCAGGATTCGAGGCCACACTTGCATCTCATTCCGATGACTCGGCCCGGCTTGAAAAAGGCACCGACTCGGTGTTTAAACGGCGCTTTCTCATTGCGCTTCCCCTCGCTTTCCTGGTTAGCGTGATGGATATGGGCCCGATGCTGATTTCCGGCTGGCATCACGCCATCGCTTCTTTTTTGTTTGAGTGGAACCTTGCCCAGTTGCTGCTTACAGGCTTTATCATGTTTTACGCCGGGCGATCTTTTTTTACCGGAGCCTGGAAAGCTCTGAAACGCAAGGCGGCGGATATGAACACGCTCGTGGCCGTCGGTACCGGCGCCGCATTCCTGTTCAGTGCATACGCTACGTTTTTCGGACGTGAAGGCGCCCTCGTAGAACCTATGGATGTCTATTTCGATACCGCTGCGGTCATCATCGCGCTGATTCTGCTGGGCAAGTGGATGGAAGAGCGGGCGCGATACAAAAGCCGCGATGCGCTGAGCGGCCTGATTCGCCTAACCCCTCAGCAGGCCCATATCGTCAGGGAAAGCGGCCGAACCGAAACCGTGCCCCTTGAAACCATCCAAACCGGCGACGAGCTGCTCGTTAAGGCATTCGAGCAAATTCCAGTGGACGGTAAAGTAGTGCAGGGGAATCCGTCGGTTGATGAATCCATGATGACAGGTGAAAGCATACCCGCAGAAAAGTCGAAAGGCGATGCGGTAACCGGAGGGACACGGAATACAGCCCACTCATTTCGCATGCGCGCCACCGCCGTGGGTAGCGAGAC
Organism: Balneolia bacterium; assembly: GCA_003566395.1. Lineage (GTDB taxonomy): Bacteria > Bacteroidota > Rhodothermia > Balneolales > Cyclonatronaceae > Cyclonatronum. The sequence continues at coordinate 11,698 of PXDL01000240.1, forward strand.
GGCCCTTGCTCATCTAATTGAAACCGTTCGCAAAGCCCAGGGATCGAAGCCGCCCATTCAGCGTTTGGTTGATAAAGTAGCCTCCATCTTTGTTCCGGTTGTGATGGTCATCGCGCTTCTCACCCTGATTACCTGGCTGGCCCTTACCGGCGATCCCGCCCGTGCCGTGGTGAACATGGTGGCGGTTCTTATTATCGCCTGTCCGTGTGCGCTCGGGCTGGCCACTCCCACCGGCATTATGGTCGGTTCGGGCCGCGCCGCTGAAAAAGGCATCCTCATAAAAGACGCGGTTACGCTGGAAGAAGCCCGCAAAGTTGATGTAATGCTGCTGGACAAAACCGGAACGCTCACAACCGGCGAGATGTCGCTTGCTAAAATGGTAACTGCGGAGGGGATTGATGAAACGTCGCTGATCCGGCTTGCCGCCGCTGTGGAAGCCCAATCAGATCACCCTATTGCAAAAGCTGTAACCGCCTATGCCTCGGCTAAGCAAATTGATGTACCGGATGCTGTGGATGTGGAAACCCAGCCCGGCACAGGAATAAGCGGTACGGTCGGCGGCGACCATATCCGTATTGGCGCGGCAGGCAGGCTTCAGGTAGATGAAGGCCGTCTGCAGGATTTCATCAAGGAGGAGCAACAGAAAGGACATACCATTCTTGTGGTAATGATCAACGAAGAAACGGGGGGCATCATTTCTGTGAGTGACGAGCCCCGGCCCGAAGCCCGCGCGTTCATCCAAAATCTGCTTGATGAAAATATTAAGCCGGTTATGGTGACCGGAGATCAGGAGCGAACGGCCCGGCATATAGCAGACCGCCTCGGCATCACGGATATACGCTACGAGGTGAAACCCGAAGAGAAAGCCGCTATCGTTAAAGAGTTTCAGGATGCGGGCAACCGGGTGGCCATGGTGGGTGACGGGATAAATGATGCGGCGGCGCTGGTGCAGGCCGATCTCGGTATTGCGCTGTCCGGCGGGACCGATCTTGCGGTTACTTCATCGGATATAACCATTGTGGGCAACAGCCTGGACAAGGTTTTTGAAGCCATCACCCTTTCGCGCAAAGCTCTACGCATCATTCGCCAGAATTTGTTCTGGGCCTTTGTGTATAACACTGCCGGCATTCCGCTTGCTGCATTCGGCATTCTCAGCCCGATGTTTGCCGCCGCCGCTATGGCACTCAGCTCGGTGAGCGTGGTTTCAAACAGTTTGCGAATTAAGCGGTTGTGATGCGAAATGCAAGGCGGCACAGCTGTAATCCCAATTGGCGAAATTTTCCGAAAAAAAGCGTCTCTGGTATCACTTACCTTCAAAGCACAAACAAGCAATATGTTTGAAATCGATGTCCATAAAATCCGGCCTTGGGAAAATGGCGTTTAGAATCGTAGCGGAGGTTTAGCCATTTTCACATCGGAGTTTCAGGATTACATCCACCCAATAGGGTTCGAATTAGATTTACTCAAAACATAGTGACACATTAAATCTAATAGTCGGCCTCTGTGAATTCGCTGGTTTTAACAGGGAACCAGTGACACTTAATATTTGATTACTTCAATGAGTGCAGTCCGATAGTGTTGCCTTCGGTATCCATGCAAATACTGCAGAATCCATGTTCTCCGATTGGGAATTTTTGCTGTAGTACCTGACCACCGGCACTTTCTACTCTTGATGTTTCCGTTGCACAGTCTTCACACGTAAAATAAACGATTGTTCCACCGGATCCGGGTTTCATTTCACCGGTTTTACACAGGGCCCCGCTGATATTGGTTTCGCCTTCAGCCCACGGAAAGCTCAGCATCTCCAAATCACCAAATTCCCCCGGTGTTTGCATCGGAATCATTTTGATCTGCAAAACTGTTTCGTAGAATTTCCGAGCCCTGCTCATGTCTTCCACATAAATTTCAACCCAGGTAAAAGGATTCTTTGATTGTGTTTTCATAGTTGTAAGTTTTATGATTATTGATTCGTTGATGGATTTGATGTTAGGACGTTCAACGTGTTTCGAACATGTACAGTAGCAGGTTAAAAAATCGATTCTGATTATAACAACATTTATATTATATAAAAACTATTCATAAAATATATTATTTCAATAATATGAATTTCAAATAATGGGCATCGATTTTTAGATTATTAAAGTTGTCTTCTGTACGACAGAAAAGAAGGCGAGCAAAGGAGCAGTTTTGAACTGTCTCCCATAAATCAGGTTCGCTAATTTAGAGTTGCTTTATGAGCAAATTCCTTTCTTGTCATTATTAAAGGCAAGCCTATTGTAAACAAAGCAACAATATTGATTATAATTACATTATACATTGCATTGTAATAGATTGAAATCACACTATCAATAATGAACCAGGATAATAGCCCAAGCCACATAGCATAATAAGCCCAGGGCTCTTTTTTCTTAAACGCATTTTCTGAAATCATTATCATTAGAATATGGAACCCTACTATTGTGGCACCTATTATTCCGAAAAGCCAATTTTTCAGTTCTAACGTCTTTGTATCGAACTCTTTGCCGTCAAAAAATACTTCTTTCGTGTAACTATTATGTAGTTCGAAAAAAAATGAATTCCCGGCAAATGCTACTAATAGTCCTACGATTACTATCATAACATTAACATATGTCAACCATTTTTGCCAGAAATAGAACTTCGATGTATTTTTTTCCATTCTTAGTTAGATTTAGATGGCATACGGAAAGTGTTGTCAGTATCAAGTTTTACATCAATGCGTTAATCCATTTTCCGAACTTTGATTCCTGTATTTGCGAGATAATCGTAAGCACTGCTTTGTCCTTTACTTACTACAACACTTATGAAATACACAATTACCAATAGTTGTGGTAGAATTAGCATTATCCAAGTCCATGTTGGTATTTCCATGTTATTAGAAGTGTAGTAGACCGACCAATGTACGCCCGTGTGAGCAAGTTCCCAGGGTAGATATTTCAGCAAATTTCTGAATAATACATTCCTGGCTCTGCTGTTCCGGTCTGTCAGAACACTAATGTTTTGAAGTTTTTTTCCAACCGTACCTTCCCACGAGCTTTTTTCTGTTAGAAATGAATATAATACCACAGGAAGAGTCAAAGTCGCAAAACCAATTAATTGAGCGATATATGGGTTTATAATCGGTTCAAAACCGGTAGTTTGAAGGAAAACAGCGGTCAGCCCAAAAAGCACAATCGCATATCCTGCAATAATCCCGTAATCTATAATCCAGGCTATAATTCTTTTTCGTAATGTCTTGGACATAGATTTGTTTTTTTAGGCTAAAGAAGTAGAGGGTTTCAAGGCATTTCCATATTGGTTTATTTTGTAGTTTTGCCTCCCATTGCTGTGAACACGCTGTCAACCGGTTCCCAAAGTTCTACCTTGGTTCCTTCGGCGTCCAGAATATGGACAAATTTTCCATAGTCATATGTTCGAATAGTACCAACTATAGTAACTCCGTTTTCTTTGAGGTTTCTTACGAGACCTTCTATATTTTGAACTCTGTAGTTTATCATGAATTCTCTGTTGGATGGGGCAAAGTATTCACTACCTTCTTGAAACGGACTCCATTGAAGATAATTTATTTCGTCCGGTCGATTTGCATTTCTAAACTCAAAACTTGAGCCCCATTCATTTATTTCAAGTCCTAAATTTTCAGAGTACCATTCTCTCGTTTTTTCAGGATTTTCTGAGAAAAAGAAAATTCCTCCAATTCCCGTTACTCTCGGAGTTGTATCGGCCGGTGTAACGGAGTTTTCCGTTTGCTGAGTTGTGTCTGTCACTATATCGTTTTGGTTTGCAGACTGACTGCATCCTAATACAACAGATGTCACTATTAGAATTATTAATAATTTATTCATCTTGTATTTATTTTGTGTTATGCATGATATGTTTTTCGACACTTTAATTTACTATAAATATCATTAATAACAACGGTTTTACTATTCGAATACTTTCTAAATCTACTTTTTCATAATCCTATATAGTACATATCACCATTTTGTTATTTATTCGAAAGCTTTGCTAAGCGAGACTAAATACTTATATATATGCCTACAGACTCCTACGCGTTGCAGCTCACCCGGCAGCCGGCGGATTTTTCAAGTACTTTTCATCAAAACATGCTCTGATTCACATTTCCCCTTCCAGCTATAGACGGATTGTTTACCGGAATGTATCTGCGGCGATTTTTATTCATCAGACGCTTTTTTAATGAAAAAGTTCTGGTGAGCACAGAGCGCAGCGATTTCGCGAAGTGATATCCGGGCTATGGAGCACACTATTTTTGCTGTGGTTCTTTGTGATGATGTGCTAAATTCCCGAAACCAACAGTGTGCAGAAAAAAAGTGCTGCATGTACCATTATAACGTGTTTTCTATTTTCCTATGAGTACCAAACCGCTTAACCGGTGGAGCCGCAGGCTTACCGGGGATAAATCACAGGCCGGTTCCCAGGCGATGCTGCATGCAACCGGGTTGTCCCGGGCCGATTTCGACAAAGCACAGGTCGGGATTGCAAGCATGGGCTGGGAAGGCAACCCCTGCAATATGCATCTGAACCAACTCGCCACCATTGTAAAGAAAGGGGTACAGGAGGCGGACATGATCGGATTTATATTTCATACCATAGGCGTGAGCGACGGCATTTCGATGGGCACCGAGGGGATGAAATATTCGCTCCAGTCCAGGGAAATCATCGCGGACTCCATCGAAACGGTGATGGGAGCGCAGTGGTACGACGGGTTGGTTACTATTCCGGGATGTGACAAGAACATGCCCGGCAGCGTTATGGCGATGCTTCGCCTCAACCGTCCCTCTTTGATGCTATACGGAGGTACCATAAAACCCGGCGCGCTCGGCTCCCAAAAGCTGGATATCGTCTCCGCTTTCGAGGCTTACGGCCGTCATTTAAATAATGAACTGGATGAAGCCGGCTACGCAGAAGTGCTGATGCACGCCTGTCCGGGTC
>PXDL01000470.1 GCA_003566395.1 Balneolia bacterium
AAACACCGATGCGGATTTTCCCTGCTGTTCACTATACAATGGGTGGCCTTTGGGTTGATTACAACCTTATGAGCAATATTCCCGGATTGTTTGTGGCAGGTGAAGCCAACTTCTCGGATCATGGAGCGAACCGTCTTGGTGCAAGTGCACTGATGCAGGGACTTTCTGATGGCTATTTTATCATACCGTATACAGTCGGGAATTATATTGCCGGAGAGGAACTGCCGAAAGTAAGCACTGACCACGAAGCATTTGAAGAAGCTGCAAAAACTTCCACAGACCAGCTTGATAAGCTCTTAAATGTGAAAGGTGATAAAACAGTCATTGAGTTTCACCGCGAACTTGGAAAAATCATGTGGGACAGAGTAGGAATCTCCCGAAGCAAAGAGGGTTTGGAATCCGCAATCGAGGAGATTCGAAAGCTGCGGGAGGATTTTTGGCAAAATGTTCGTGTACCGGGTGGTACAAACTATCATAACAAATACCTGGAATTTGCGGCTCGCGTGGCAGACTACTTCGAACTTGCTGAGCTGATGGCAATAGATGCTCTCGACAGAGATGAGTCGTGCGGATGTCACCTGCGCGATGAATTTCAAACGGAAGAAGGAGAAGCTCTCAGGAATGATGAAGAGTTTTCTTATGTATCTGCATGGGAGTACAACGGCATCAATGGCAAACTTGAAACTACTCTTCATAAGGAACCCCTTGAGTTCGAGTTCGTGGAATTGAAACAAAGAAGTTATAAATAAGGATTATTATGAGTGAAATGACGATTAACCTCAAGATTTGGCGTCAGCAAAACACGAAATCAAAGGGCTGGTTTCAGGACTATAAGCTGAACGGCGTGAGCGAACATATGTCGTTCCTCGAGATGCTGGATGTTTTAAACGAAAACTTAATTAAAGAAGGTAAAGAGCCTGTTGAGTTTGACTACGACTGCCGCGAAGGTATTTGCGGATCGTGCAATCTTGTAATCAATGGCCGGGCACACGGCCCAAAACATATGACGGCCGCATGCCAGCTTCATATGAGAAACTACAGTGATGGAGACACCATTGTTGTGGAACCTCCACGGGCGGAAGCATTCCCTGTTGTAAGAGATCTTGTAGTTGATCGCTCTGCATTTGACAGGATTATCGAAGCAGGTGGGTACGTTTCAGTGAAAACGGGTGCCGCACCGGAAGCCAATTTAATTCCGGTTGAAAAGAATACATCAGAAGCTGCATTTGATTACGCTACCTGTATTGGGTGCGGAGCTTGCGTTGCCGCTTGTCCTAACTCATCAGCTGCCCTATTTACCGGCGCTAAAATGTCTCATCTGAATGCACTGCCACAGGGTCTGCCGGAACGCAATAAACGATCCATTGCAATGGTTGAGCAGATGGAAAAAGAGGGATTTGGAGACTGTTCAAATCACGCAGAATGCGAAGCTGTATGCCCGGTAGGGATAAGCATTTCAGCAATCGCTCAAATGCGCCGTGACTATATGAAAGCATTAGTCTGATAGAAAGGCAGTCTAAAGTAAATTAATTTATTAAAAAGGTGTGGATAGAATCTTATTCACACCTTTTTTTATTTATTTTAGATGGAGTATAAGCAGAAACAAGTTAAAGGTGGTATCTCTTAGAAGATCATGGACAGACCCGATTTGAATAAAGCCCGTGAGGTACTAAGAAAGTTTTGGGGATACGATTCATTTCGTCCGGGACAGGATGAGGTTATAGATTCGGTTTTGAAAGGAGACGACACGCTTGTGCTCTTCCCAACAGGAGGGGGGAAGTCGCTCTGTTATCAGGTGCCTGCTCTTGTAATGGAGGGGCTGACCGTTGTTATTTCCCCACTGGTTGCACTTATGCAGGATCAGGTTGAGCAGCTTAAGAAAAACGGCATAAGAGCCACATTTATAAACAGTACATTACCAGGTTATGAAGTTGAGCAGCGGCTGGTCAATGCGCGAAATGGCATGTACAAGCTTTTGTACATCGCTCCGGAACGGTTATCCACAGAGCTTTGGGTAAATGAGCAGGAGCGCCTGAATATCTCCCTGATAGCGGTGGATGAAGCGCACTGTATATCGGAGTGGGGCCACAGTTTCAGGCCGAGCTACAGGCAAATACGCGAAGAGCTGGGGGAACTGGCAGATAAAGTAACCTGGATTGCGCTCACCGCAACGGCCACACCCGAGGTAAAAGAGGATATTATCAAAAACCTTCAGTTCAAAAACCCAACTGTGGTTGCGGGGGGATTTGGAAGGGAGAATTTGATGTGGTGGATCACCAAAACACCGCGCAAACAAAATTCACTGATGAAAGCGGTAAAGCGGGGAACAGATAAAGGAAGCGGAATCGTATACTGCAGTACCCGCCGCGACTGCATGAAATGGGCTGAAGAATTTACGAGAGATGGAATCCGGGCAGAAGCGTATCACGCCGGCATTGAGAGTAAAAAACGTGAAGCGATTCAAAACCGGTGGATCAGCGGTGACACTCCGGTGGTTGTCTCCACAAATGCGTTTGGTATGGGGATTGATAAAGCAGATTGCCGGTTTGTGATTCATCAAACCATGCCGATATCCATTGAAGCCTACTACCAGGAGGCGGGCCGGGCAGGTAGAGACGGTGCAGAAAGCTATCCTATTCTGCTTTATAAAGAGGGAGATGCAGAACAAGCTGAAAACAGGATTAAACGGGGATATCCTGATTATGAAACCCTTCAGAAAGTGTATAATGGCATCTGTGATGAGCTTGAACTGGCAACCGGAAGCGAATCTGACTCTGCCGAGCCGGTAAACTACAGCCGTGTATCGAAACGAATTGGAATACGAAAACAGGAGATTGCGGTTTCTGTACAGGTATTGGAGAGGCTTGAGGTGCTGGAGAAAACGGAACTTTATGAGTCCAAAATAGGCATTCGGTTTACTGCCGGCCGGCACTATATACGAACACTTATACAGGACAAAGATTCTAAAAAAATGCATTTTCTAGATACGCTCTTTCGTCAGTTTGGGGCCGATGCGTTCCAGCAAATGCACCATATCAACGAATCGTATGTATGTGAAAAATTGAATGTAACACCACGACAGCTTGAAAAAGCGCTCTATGTTTTTTCTGAGCATGATAAGCTGCTCGAGTTTGAAAAGCTTGGTGACGAGCCACTCATAAGGCTTATGGATGCTCGTATGCAAAAGCTTCAGATTGATCAGCAATCAGCCTATCATTACCGCGATGTTCTGCTTACCAAGCTGGGATACATAAAACAGTTTATCGATACAACCGGCTGCCGGGAACAGTTTTTGAGAAATTACTTTGGCGAAACCGGCACGAAACCGTGCGGTCACTGCGATAACTGTATCAAAGCCGCAGAAGAAGGGACGTTCTATCCTGATCAAGATGAGATCAGCAGAGTGGGTGAGATTTTGAGCTCAGATTCTGTCACTTTTGAGGATCTTGCAGGGCAAACGGGCTGGTCGCGGAAGAAGCTCAAAATTATACTCAACGCAATGTCGCGCGAAGATTTGTTGATTCGGGTAGATGAGGATGGAGAGAAGTACCGTTTGAAGGGTTGATGTTTATAAACTGTTCAATTGAGTTCGAAAAATAATCTGCCAATCAGTTAACCTGTCTCAAATCATTTTTCACTGTCGGTATTCTTCGGGGAATAGGGACTTTCTTATTCGGAAATTGTTAATCGAACTTAGCTCAATTTCCGTAAAATCCTAAAAATGAGCCTCATTTTCTTTAAACAACGATCTGTAGTGCTACAACCATAATTTATAATATTGGAATAGCTTCTTGTTCAGCCTCCATCCTAACACGGACCGGAAAGCATTTAGGTTCCTGTGGTTACTAAAAAGCAATTTTACCAAATACCACTGATATCTAAAGCACCATCGGTGCGATATATCCGTAGCCCCTGGCCGGCGCAAAGCGGTGGCCCGGGGTTTAAGAGCGAGTATAAAATGGGAGCGCC
>PXDL01000566.1 GCA_003566395.1 Balneolia bacterium
GTGTATCGAAGCCTATATGCTTAGTTTACGTTAATGTACGTGATTTCCCATTGCATACCGAACCCGGTTTTTTACAAGCTCCATTCACAGTGTTTGAAACCGGCATCATAAGCACTCGGTTATCAGTCCGACTGTGCAACCGAAGTTTCATCGTCTTCTTTGCGGCTGGTGAACAGCCCTCTCACCGCACCCCAAACTCTGTTTCTGAGCTCTTGCCAGGTGTTGAACTGAACCCTGGCTTCCACACCCACTCCGTAGGTTTCATCAGACTGCGTCTGCCCCACTGAAACCGCGGACGGCAGAAGCTGCTCACGGCGCATAAATGCTTCAACAGCAAAGTAGCGGTTTATCTGATAGCGGACATCGAAATCACCGATATTGGAGTTCGGTCCGGAGATAGTACCCTCTCGTCTCAGCGTCAGACGGTCGTCGAATAACCGAAGGGCGATGCCGAGGTCGGCTTCTTCAAACGTGGAAAGATTAAGATCGACATCGATATTGCTGATATTGGAATTGAGGATACTCGTAATTTGTGATGAAAGCAGCGTTCCAAGTCCCTGTGCGCCTATCTGGCTGGTAAACAGTTCATTCAGCTGGGTATCGATAGGGGTGAAATTTCCGGTAAGCAACACGCTGGTGGCCTGCAGAAGTTTGATGTCATCATCCCGTAGCCTGGCAAGAATGGCGGTAGTTTGGCTGATATCTGCCGTGGACGGAAACTCGAAGTAAAATTCGTTTTCGATGCTGTCAAGTGCACCGGTAATTTCCAGAACCAAATCCACCGGAACACGAACCGGGGTGTCGTCGGCCGAAAATCCATCACGCAGAATATTAATATTCGGACGCGCCCTGTACACGGCCGACACATCGATATTTGCATTTACCGGATCGCCTTCCCAACTGATGGTTCCGCCTTCCCGGATGGTAAATCTTCGGGAGAAAATATCACCGCCTACAAACAGGTAATCACCGCCGGCCACATCAAAACGTCCGAATACCTGCATCACTTCATCCTGCAGCGTAATCCGTATGCGTCCTGTTCCACGCGCCGACAGAATTTCGGAGGTAACCTCGTCAAATATCAGCCGGACAGTCATATTTTCATTTGCTACAAACTGGAGATCAAACCCGAACCGCTCCATGAATGTCAGCTCGGTTTCATCGCCGTTTTGACCGTTCTGCTGGTTGTTATTGCCATTAGGCAGCTGAGAAATTTGATCAAAATCGAAACCGTCTTCGAAGTCCTCAACAAACTGAATGAATCGGGTGCCTCCCTCAACTGAAGGGTCGGTAGAAACCGGAACTGAAATCTGCGAGTTGGACGTCAGTACCACCGGCGAGGGTGTTGAGATAAACGGCTGATCGTTGGTACCGGATAACCGTACCGTTCCCGAACCTACTCCACGTCCGAAAAACGGCACTTCAGGGCCCGCCCTGTTGTTCAAAAACATCAGGTTGTTCATTTCCAGGTCAATATCAAAAACGGTGCCTCCTTCCTCAAAAAGATTCAGCCCTATGGCTCCGCTTAGTACTCCGCTTCCGTTACGGGTATCCCGTACATCAATATCATGCAAGATTACACCTGTGTCGCTGTTTAGCCCTATCCTTCCGTTAAGGATCAGATCACTAAGCAGAAATACCGGACGCAGGCGCACATCAATAGCTTCAAACTCAGAGTCAAAATGGATTCCGTCCGTACGCAGCTGAATGTTTCCCTCACCTTTTGCCCGGCCCTGCATGTCGTCAAAAACGCCTTCCACAATCAGCGGCAAAATCCATAAATCCACCTCGTTGAGCGTGACGTCGAAATTAGCGATTTCGTCAACTTCATCTATCCTCCCCAGCGCGTTGAAGTAGCCTTCAATCACAATATCCTGGCCAATATCTTCATTGGCGGCGAGGAAGCGAGCATGGCGCTCCTGATCGGTTTTGACCGTAAGCCGTGTATCGAAACGCTGCGTCTCCGTATTGAAACGGCTGCGAAAGCCCACATCTCCTATAAGCCGGTCGTCGAGGGTGAAGGTCTCTACACGCATATCTCCCTGAAATTCGGGATTTGTGCGAAGTGAACGCGTCACAAAAGTTCCGTCCATCAGCCCTGAAAATGAGACCCGGCCGCCGATTATTCCGGAAATTCGTTCAAGCTCAAGCCCGCTTGCCAGGTAAGTAACCGAATCATCGGGACTCTCGCTGAAGGTACCGTCTATTATAAATCTTTCCTGCAGGTTTCCGAACTCCAGCCGATCAATATGAAAACGGCCGCTGTCATCTATGGTGATGGGAGTCTCACGGATATTTCTCCAGGTGTACTCTTCATCACCTATATAAAAATCCATAATACGGATATCCACATCTCTGGAAGAAAATACGGCGCTCAGCATCATGCCCAACTCTACATCTTCACCGGTGTTGGTGGTAAAGCGCTGAAGTACGAATGCTTCATCATATCCGTCGATAAAAATGTCAATATCACGGAATTCGCGGCCTGCAACCGTCATACGGCCAAGCTGTATATCGTAAGTTCCGCTGTAAAAGTCGGTGATTTTATTACGATAAAAAACACTATGCGTCCGTGCAACAAGGCTGTCGGCTTCAAGCCCGTCCATCTCAACGAAATCTGAATACAAGACCGTTCTGATATCAATGCGCTCGGGAGTCGTATCCAGGGTAAGCTCAAGATTGGAAATAGTGCTGATGGTTGGAAAATCCGGAAATATCTTATTCAGGATGCGCAGATCGTCTACTTGAGCGGTAAGAGTCAGGTGATTGTTAATTATTTCCGGATCGGTAATATCGGCTGTTTGAAGCTGCATTCCGGTAAGGGCGTCTCCGTAAAGCGTCTGCATTTCAATGGTGTTTTTCACTTCCCGGCTCCAGTAAGCCGCCGATGCTATAAGCCTTGAAGGAACAATGCTGCCTTTTAGCTCGGCCTCCAAAAGCGTACCGCCGATTCTCAAGGTCCGCTCGGGTTGGCCGGCTTCATCCAGAAATACAAAAAATTCATGATCCTCAATCACTTCACTTCCGTATTGGGCGTTCCAAACGTTCAGGTAAAACTCACCGGAATAGGTATCGATATCGGAACCTGTGGCCATCAGGGTAAAGTTGGAGTTCACGCTTCCTTCCTGCAGATTGCCCGAAGGGTACAAAGCCTGCGGATTAAAATCATTGGTGATGCCTTCCAGGTTGTACACCGGCTCTTCTTTGAGATAGTCTATCCATCCGCTCAGCCTGAAACGCCCGCCGTTTTCGTGCTGTTTCAGCTCGATACGCGGCTCAACAAATCCTTCTCCAACCGTAGCTTGCACTTCGAGTTCGTCGATCACATATCCCTGAATCCGGCTGCTTACAAGACGTGTTTCCAGACTTGAATCTGCTGTTCTCAGTTCGGTACCTTCACCATCGAATTTTATGGTAGCGTTTATTCGGGTATCGGGCATGCCGAGGCTTGGCATCGCATCAAGATTGAGATCATCAAGGATGATGTCTCCGCTGTAGGTGATTTTATCAACCCAGGATACCTTTACATCGGCACGCGCACTGCCGTGACCGGATGTTAGCTCAACCACAGGATTAATATGATGGCGGGATCCCTCTACATTACCGCGCAGGGTGAACAAGCCGGTTTCGTCGAAATTCAGTTCATATTGTTCACCAAACCAAAGCCGGAAATCATCTGCGTGTATATTCACATAATCTAAAGCCAACGTGTAATCGAGCGATTCGGTCAGGTTTTCGGCCATTCCGTACATAATCAGGGTGCTTTCAGCATATCGGAGTTCAAACTGAGTAAGCTCGGCATATCCGTTTTCGACCTCGGCCTGAACTTCCAGCTGAACCGGCACGTCCGTATCAGGGAAATCGGGGAAAATGCCGCGGTACTCGGCGGCCGTCAGGTATGTATCGCTTATTCTGAGCTGAACCGACGCTTCTTTCATCTGTCCGGCAATATCAGGTTCCTTA